>WFOC01000098.1 GCA_015488295.1 Gammaproteobacteria bacterium | reverse complement strand
GTGAAAAAATTTAAATTGCCGGGGTTCATGCCTCACCCCAACCTGCAGCTCTTATCAATAAATTGTAATAAAAAACAAAATCAGGACATCAATAATGAAAGATAAAAATAACCGACAGCCAAACAATGCAAACATTTACTTGATTGGCAGCGGTATTGCCTCACTGGCCAGCGCGGTCTATTTGGAAAAAGATGCTGGCGTGCCGGGAAAAAACATTCACATCCTCGAAAAAGACACAATTCCAGGCGGCGCTCTCGACGGCGCAGGCGATGAAGAAAAAGGGTTTGTTGTGCGCGGCGGTCGAATGCATGAAAAACACTACGAGTGCTACTGGGAATTATTATCTCACATCCCTTCTCTGGAAGATGAAAGCGTTTCCATAAGAGATGAATCATTTGAATTCAATGAACGATTTGTATCAAACGCTCAGGCGCGACTTCTGAAAGACGGCAAAAAAATAGATGTCTCTTCCTATGGCTTATCATTAAAGCAACAATCTGATTTTTTAAAACTGACTTTTATTTCGGAATACTCGCTGGGAAATAAAAAAATCGAGGACTGGTTTGACGCTGATTTCTTTGAGACTAACTTCTGGTACATATGGACATCAATGTTCGCCTTTCAAAAATGGAGCAGCCTTGCAGAAATGAGGCGCTATATGAAACGATTCATACATCTGGTAGATGGACTATATAAACTGGGTGGTGTTATGCGTACAAAGTATAATCAGTATGACTCTGTTGTTCGCCCGATGAAGAGATACCTTGAGAAGAAGGGTGTCAACTTTGAAATGGGGAAAGAAGTTGTCGATATCGATTTTGATATTTCCAGCGATACAAAAACAGCCGTTGCAATTCACTTTAAAGATAATTCTGACATTGCGCTGGGCGAAAACGACTATGTCTTTATTACAAATGGTTCTATTACAGAAAGCACCGACAATGGAAGCTGGAACACACCCGCAAAACTCAAAGGAATAAAAGAGTCCGGCTCCTGGATGTTATGGAAAAAACTTGCAGAAAAAGACAAAGCCTTCGGCAACCCATCACCTTTCTGTGACAACATTGACCTCCAGAAATGGTATTCATTTACCGCCACCATACATGATTCTACATTCCACGATTACATGGAAAACTTCTCTGGAAACGTTGATGGCACAGGTGGCCTTGTCACTATGACTGACTCAAACTGGTTAATGTCGATTGTGATAGCACGGCAACCTCACTTTCCTGATCAGCCGGGCGATGTAAAAATATTCTGGGGTTATGGACTATACCCCGATAGAAAGGGAAATTTTATCAACAAAACAATGGCAGAATGCACCGGTGCTGAAATACTTGAGGAGTTATATTATCACTTGAAAATACAGGATCTGATGAAGCCTGTTACTGAAGCAGAAAAAGTAAACTGCATTCCTGTTGCCATGCCTTTTATAGATAGCCTGTTTATGCCCCGTAAACCGGGTGACAGACCAGATGTAATTCCTACAGGGGCAACAAATTTTGCATTTTTAGGTCAGTTTGCTGAAGCACCAAAGGATTGTGTATTTACCGTTGAATACTCCGTTAGAACAGCTCAAATGGCAGTATACAATTTATTTGATACCGGCAAAGAAGTACACCCAATGTACGATTCTGCACACAACCCGAAATATTTATTGGCAGCAGTTAAAGCTATTCACAGATAACTTACACGATAAAAACACATAACGTGTGGCCGTAGCCTGGGGCGAGGAATGAAGCCCGGGCTACTAACTAAATACAATCACATCGTAATACAGTAAATCATTATTTTCTAATAAGTTTTTATCCTAAACATAATAGGGAAATTCCCTATATCCCGATTCTCCACCTGTCTTTAACCTCTGTCGACATCATAAAAAAACGATGATGCCGGCACCGGGATGTTGCAACACCGCCGGCACAAAATGAATTAAAAAAACGTGGAGGATAAAATGAAACCGAAGAAACCATTTTTAATGGGGCGAAAAACGCTGTTGTCAGTTGCACTTACAATGACGGCTATCAGCTCATCAGCATTTGCCAGCGACAAAGAAACCATCACCCTGATCCAGATGGGCGATTTGCACGGCACTCTGGTGCCTCACGCTGCCATTATGAAAAACCCGGACGGCACGGAATATGAAGCAGCCAGCGCGGGTGGCCTCGCACGTTTAAAAACCGTGATCAACAGTATCCGCGACGATAACCCGGAAGCGATTTTACTGTCTGCCGGCGACCTCACCCACGGCAGCGCCGAAGCCATGTTCACCCTGGGCGATGCCATGATGGTGCCGATGAATGCTTTCGGTATCGACGTTTACACACCGGGTAACTGGGACTTCGGTTACGGCGGCGCGGTATTCCGCAACCGCTTTACCAGCTTCGGCCCGAAGCCGACCATTCCCGGCAACCTGCGCACCATGACCAGCTACATCAGCTGTGACGATGTGCCCGTCATTCCCGGCCTGACCGATGAAGCCAGTGGTTACACCTGTGACGAAATCACCGCCACTGCACCCTACCCGACACCACCAGGCATGGGTGTAATCAAAGCCACCTTCCCTGCAGTTGCTGCCAATCTTTACAACGCCGCACCACTGCCACCACAGGCACAGGGCAAACCGGTATTGCCACCGTTCAAAATGTTGCAGCGCGATGGCGTGCAGATTGCCGTCATCGGTATCACTGCATCCATCGTGCCACAGCAGGCCGATGCCTTTAACATTGGTTTTCGTTTCACCCAGGGCGTACAGGAACTGCCCGGCCTGATCGAGAAAGTCAAAAACCTGGGCGCTGAACTGATTGTGGTGCAATCAGAACTGGGGCTGTCGCAGAACATCAAGATTGCGCAAAGTTTTGAAGATATCGATGTCATGTATTCTGCCCACACCCACGAAGTTACACTGGGTGCACTGGTGGTACGCAAGGACAAAGTCATTCGCACCACACCGGGTGAACGACTCAGCCACAAGGCACGCAAATTACTGCGTAAAGGCGGTGCTATCGTGGTCGAAACCAATCGCGACATGTATGTCGGTCGCCTTGACCTGAACGTTCGCGGTGGTCGCATCGTCAACTTTGACTGGGAAGCGATTGCGGTTGATGAATCCATTCCTGAAGATCCCGCCATGCTGCAACTGGTTGCCGCCATGGAAGAAGACTTTATTGCCGGTGAAGACGGCCTGGTCAAACGCCACACTTTCCGTCCCGGCGGTTTCCTGCCTCCAGGTTTGAACGGTCTGCAACTGGTCGATGATCTGGACACCGTTGTTGGTTACACCGACACCTTGCTGCTGCGTCATCACGTACTGGAAGACACACTGAACAACTTCCTGGCCGATGCCATTCTTAATGTCACCGACAATGTTGCCGACGTAAGAAGTGTTCCCGGCTGGGAAAACGGGGTCGACCTGTCCATGGCAAACGGTTTCCGTTTTGGTAATGCTGTGCTGGCCAACAGCGCGATCACCCTGCGTGACCTGTACACCTGGTTCCCGATTGCGCCGGCAGTAAACATTGCTGACTTCTCTGGCGCATCTATCGAAGGCAGTCTGAACACCATTCTCGGTGCTGTGTTTGATCGCAACGTATTCATGCAACGCGGCGGCTGGTATGTCGGCCTGGCCAACATGACACAGAAACTTGATCTCAAAAACCTGCCTTTAACCAGCTCCAGCGGCCGTATCGTTGAGACTACCATCGGTGGCCAGGCAATCGATCCCGGCAAGCGTTATGTGTTTGCTTCATGTTACGGTCACGGTAATGCACTGGACGAAGTCTGCCGTACCGGCGGTGGAGCCAACCACAAGTTCTTCCAGCTGGCTGATCCAGATGATTACAGCAGTGAAATCACACTGACTGATCCTGTCAACAAAGTGGGCATTATCACCGGTCCTCGCGTAAAACAGGTGGCACCGGATAACTACCTGCACCCTGTACACGCACTGCGTCGTTACCTGGACAGCCTGCCTGACAACACAGTCACTGCTGCACAGTTTGGTGCCGGTCAGGGTCGTGTGGTCACGGTAAACTCTAAAATACCGGGTAATCCGGCACAGCCTGAAAGTGTACAGATCGGTCAGCCAAACAATACACCGGATGTAACTTTTGTACAGCCACCCTTTGGTGCCGGCCCTGACTTCTTCAGCGGCAGCATCGATCACGATGACTGATCGCTTGCTGTAAATATTGCTACGATAAAAAAGGCGGCTTTTGGAGCCGCCTTTTTTATACTCGAATCAAATATGAATACTGTCTATACTTAAGGAGAAAATTTAATTGTGTCAGATTTAACTATACTCATATATGCAAAAAAACAGGCCGCTACATTATCTACGAAACCTCATCGTGTTTATCGGGCTTGTTATATGTCTTCCGTCTGACAGCAACGCGCAGAATAACAGACCAGTCGGCAGCTGCAAATATGCCGGCCCGCTAACCTTCGGCATTCTGCCCTTTGTCAGCGCTGAACAACTGGTAACCCGGTTTTCACCACTGGCCAATTATCTGTCCAGCGAATTACACACCACCGTACGCATCGAAACCGCAGCCAATTTTTCAGTGTTCTCACACCGCACCAACCAGGACAAACGTTATGACATTCTGTTCACCGCACCGCACTTTTATCCCGGCGCACACAGTACCGCCGGCTACCGGCTGATTGCCGGCGTTGACTCACCCGGCATGTGGGCAGTAATTGTTGCGCCAAAACAAAGCGACATTTATAAACTGGAAGACCTGCGCGGCAAACGTCTGGCCACGGTACACCCGGCCGGGCTGGCAACACTGCTGGTCAAAAAACATCTGGCTGATGCAGGCATTGATCCGGAAACCGATGTCACCATGATCAGCACACCGTCACACAATGCTTCGCTGCTTTCTTCCTACCACGGTGTTACCGATGCTTCGGCGCTGATGCAGCCACCTTATGTGGCAGCCAGTACGCGGGTGAAATCCAGCATGCGTCTCATCGCCCGCACCCAGAGCACACCGCATATTCCTATCAGCGTCAGCCCGCGCATCAACGATGACTGTGCCAATGAAATCGCCACGGTTCTATTGCAGATGAAATTCTCAAAAAAAGGCCAGCAGGCGCTGCGTCATAACAGTTTTTCAGGGTTCAAAAAAGCCACCGCTCAGGATTATGAAAAAATGAAAGCATTGCTACCCTGATAAAATTGATGGATAAAATTTTAAAACTGTTTCATTCGCTTCGCTTCAGGCTGATCGCCAGTGTTGTCACCATCGAAGTTGTCATGCTTTCACTGCTGGTATGGAACAACATTGCCATCATTCACAGCACACACACCGACCGCCTGCGCGACACCGCAACCAGCATGATTCAGCAAATTGCCAACACCGCCGGTAACTACATGGTCGCTGTGGACTACGCTACCCTGGAAGATTATCTGAGCAACATCATCAACTACAAGGAGCTGGCTTACATCATCATTACCGACCGTGATGACAAAACGGTCATCGCTCTAGGCACGGACAGGCCGCAGGCACGCCCCGCCATCGATGCACATCCGGCACAGGTCGATGACGGCATTTTTGATATTTCACAGGACATCAATCTTGCCGGACAGAAAATGGGACGCGTGTTGATGGGTTTCTCATTGTCATTGATGGACGACGCTATCCACAAATCACGCAACCGTGGCATCACCATCGCACTGATTGAAATTATTCTGACCATCATCGTCACCATCTTCATCGGCCTCAGCCTGACCCGTCGACTGGCAATACTATCGAAGGCCGCTGCCGAAGTGGAAGCCGGCAACTACACTGTCAGCGTTCCCACCGAACCCAAAGACGAAGTCGGCAAAACCGCTGCTGCTTTCAATAACATGGTGACTGAAGTTTCCAGGCGCACGCAGCAACTTTTACAGGAAGAAGAAAAAACCCAGCAACTGCTCAACGAAAACCGGCAGCTGATACAAAAATCACTGGAAGTGCAGGAAGAAGAACGCAAGCACCTGGCACGCGAACTGCACGACGAACTCGGCCAGTGCATTACCGCGATTCAGGCCGATGCCACCTCCATCACCGATCTGTCACCGCAATGTGACAAGCGCGTGGTCGCCAGTGCACAGGCCATCCTCAGCGTGTCATCACACATCTACGATGTGGTGCACTCCATGATGCATCTGCTGCGTCCCAGCGTAATGGATAACCTCGGCCTGGTCGAAGCGCTAAAAGACGAGATCAAAGCCTGGAACAAACGTCACCCGAAAACCGTCTGCGTACATTATTTTGAAGGCGAACTGTCAGAACTTGGTGAGCGCATCAACATCACAATCTATCGCATCGTGCAGGAATGCCTGACCAATATCGCAAAACACGCAAACGCTGAACACGTTAAAATAAAAGTCATCAACGATAATAAAAAAATACACCTGAGCATCAGTGACGATGGTGATGGCATGGACACCGGCGTAACAGGAAAACATCTCGGCCTTGGTTTGATCGGCATACGCGAACGTATCCAGGCATTGCACGGCGTGTTTTATTATGAAACCGCTGTCAACGACGGCTTTCGTATTTCCATCCACATCCCGCTCGACATTCCGGAGATAGACACATGAAAACGGACAACATCAGTGTACTGCTCGCCGATGACCACGAAGTGGTGCGCGCCGGTTATTGCCGGCTGCTGGAAGCCACCGACGATATAAAAGTAATCGCCGAAGCCAGTGACGGCGAATCGGCCTACACACTTTTTTTCGAACACAAACCCGATGTACTGGTGATGGATATTTCCATGCCCGGCATCGATGGCCTGGAAGCCAGCCGCAAGATTCTGGCGAAAGACAAGGACGCAAAAATTCTGGTGTTCAGCGTTTATGAAAATGAAGTTTACCTGACCCGCGCACTGGATCTCGGCGTGCTCGGTTACATCTCCAAACGCAGCGCCTCACAGGTGATGATCGAAGCCGTGCGCAAGATCGCCACCGGCACTTCCTATGTCGGCCAGGAGATGATGCCGTTTCTGGTGCAGGCAAGAAACTCGGAAGACGGCGACCCGATCTCCTCCCTGTCACCACGCGAGTTCGAAGTATTTTTATTGCTGGCCGACAGCAAGTCAGTCAATGAGATCGCCGAGCTGCTCAACCTCAGCCCGAAAACCGTTGGCCACCACTACACCCATCTGAAAAACAAACTGGGCATCAACGACATCGCCGGTCTCACCCGTCTTGCTATACGCCAGGGTTTGATGACACCGTAATGTGATGTTTGAAGTTGGCAGTTGGCAGTCATCAGTTGGCAGTAAAAGAAAAACCTTTAGTTGAGCTACTTAGCCTGTAGCCTTTAAGCGTTTTTATTTTTAACTGATGACTGCCAACTGCAAACTGCCAACTTCTCCCCATCAAACACAGGCCTTAAATAAATCTGAGCGACCGCAGTCCGACAAAAACTGATTTATATTGATACCATCACTACAACTCGATATAAAATCAACCTGTCATGACATTTAATATCACAAACATGCTGAAGCCGGAAGTTTATAAT
>WFOC01000097.1 GCA_015488295.1 Gammaproteobacteria bacterium | reverse complement strand
TGCCGCCGATCACCAACAGACGAAGGTTTTTCTGTGTTGTGTCACGCGAAGCAAAACGACTCACCGGTTCTTCAATGTCGCAGATCGCCTGTCGCACCGGGTTACCAGTGGTCTGCGCAATTTTAAATACACCGGGAAATGCCTGCAATACAACATCGGCAAAACGTGCCAGAATTTTATTGGTTAAACCGGCAACAGCATTTTGTTCATGCACCAGCAGCGGCTTGCGGGTCAGCCAGGCCATCAACCCACCGGGGCCGGAAGCAAAGCCACCCATGCCCAGAACCGCGCAGGGTTTTCTGCGTTGCAAAACCGCCAGTGCCTGCCAGCAGGCCATGGTAATGCGCAGCGGTGCCAGTAATAATGTCAGTGTATTCTTGCCACGCAGACCGGTGATACTCATCCACTCGATGGGATAACCCGCCTGTGGCACCAGACGCGATTCGATGCCGGCCTTTGTGCCCAGCCAGACCACCGGAATGCCACGCGCACGTAGCTCATCCGCCACCGCCAGTGCCGGAAAAACATGCCCACCGGTACCACCGGCCATAATCAGAACAGGACGCACATCAATCATAACAGGGCACCTCCGGCTTTGATGTGTGCAGCTTTTTTGCGCATGGCCGCCTTGCGTTTTTGTCTGCCGGTCTTTTTACCTGTATGTTTGCTGGCCTGTTTGGCAATGCCGCTGGTCTCATAATGAATACGCAACAACAGGCCGATAGCCGCACAGCAAACCACCAGACTACTGCCACCATAACTCATCAATGGCAGCGTCAAACCCTTGGTCGGCAACAGACCGATATTCACACCCATGTTGATGATGGCCTGCATCGATAACCAGATACCAATGCCGTAAGCCAGATAGGCGGCAAAATAATTACCGACTTTTTCAGCCTGTGAAGCAATTTTCATGGCACGGAAAAACAGCACGGCATATAAACCGATGACCAGCGTGACACCGACAAAACCCAGCTCTTCGGATAACACGGCAAACAGAAAATCAGTGTGTGACTCGGGCAGATAAAACAGTTTCTGCACGCTACCACCAAGGCCGGTACCGAACCAGCCACCGGTACCGATGGCGATCAGCGATTGCGTCAGCTGAAAACCGCTGTCGAATGGATCCGCCCAGGGGTTGGCAAAAGAAGTCAGCCGCTGCATGCGATACGGCGAAGTCACCACCAGCAACATCGCAGCACTGGCAAAGATAAAAACAAAAGACATGAACTGCATGAAACGTGCGCCGGCTAAAAACGTCATGCCCAGCACTGTGCCCATGATAACCACGGTAGCACCGAAATCCGGCTCCATCAATAACAGAATACCGGCCAGGCCAACCATCACCATGGGCTTGAGAAAACCAATCAATGAATTGCGCACTGCGTCACCGTGTCGCACCAGATAACCTGCCACATAAATCACCAGAAACAGTTTCACCAGCTCGGACACCTGCAAATTAAACACACCCAGCGGCAACCAGCGCGTACTGCCGTTAACGGTTTTGCCAACACCGGGAGCCAGTACCAGCAACAATAAAAACAGTGCAAAGATCAGCAATGCCATGCCGGATTTTTCCCACTGTACCAGGCGAATCTTGAACACACTGGCCGCAGCCAGCAGGCCGATAGCAACAAACACCAGCTGGCGTTGCAGATAATAAAACGGGTTGGAAAAATTTCTGTCAGCGACACTGATGGAAGACGAGGCCACCATGATGACACCGATGGTCAGCAGAGAAATAAATGTAATCAGCAACACCGGATCAAGGTCATCAATATTCAGACCGAACCATTCGCTTAACTTACTGCGCGATGATTTCACCGAACTTAACCGGGCGAACATATCAGCCGCCGAGCTCATGCCTGAATTCATATTCTGGCTCATGACTGCAAGGCCTCCACTGCCTGAATGAAAGCCTCACCACGCTGCTCGAAATTTTCAAACATATCAAAACTGGCACAGGCCGGTGCCAGCAAAACATTGTCACCGCTTTGCGCCAGCGCATCAGCGGCACCAACAGCCGCACGCATATCCAGCACACGTTTTACCGGCACGGTTTCAGGCAGCACTGCCTGAATCTTTTCTGCATCTTCACCCAGCAGCACAACTGCACGGCAATGTTTTTTTACCACCTCGGCCAGTTCACTAAAGTCAGCGCCCTTGGCAACACCGCCGGCGATCAACACATGCTTGCCCGGCAGCCCAACAAGTGCAGCGATGGTCGCACCGACATTGGTTGCCTTGGAATCGTTGATCCAGTTAACAGCGTTTATCTGTGCAACAAATTGCGCACGATGCGCCAGACCCTTGAATGCTTTCAGCGCGCTTAACATATCCACCATCGGCAGGCCGATAGCAGAACCCAGCGCCAGCGCTGCCAGTGCATTTTGCAGATTATGTTTGCCCCTGATTTTCAGATCATCAATCGCGATCAGTTTCTGCGAACCGAAACACAGATTGTTTTCACTCAGGCCAAATTCATTTTCGCCCGGCACGTTCAGGGTAAAACACAGCGTCTTCGCCGCCGGCTGGTTTACCCGGCTGGCCAGCGCATCGTCTTTATTCAGCACCAGCACATCTGCGTTTTCATAAATCACCTGCTTGCAGGTGGCATAAGCCGCAAGATTTTCATAACGGTCAAGATGATCGGCACTGATATTCAACACCACCGCTGCTTTCATCGGCAGATGCTGCAAAGTTTCCAGCTGAAAACTGGACAGTTCCAGCACGTACAAAGCCACATCATCATCCAGTGCATCGAGCACCGGCAAACCAATGTTGCCGCAGGCCACTGAATTCAATCCCGCCTGCTTTGCCATCAGGGACAACAGGGTAGTCACCGTTGTTTTTCCGTTGGAGCCAGTGATGCCGACCACCGGTGCCTCCACTTCATGAGCAAACAGATCAATGTCACCAATGATTTCGATATTGTTTTTTCGCGCTTCGACCAGCGCCGGTTCAGCCAACGCCACACCGGGACTGACGACAATACGGTGCGCATTGATAAACAGCGAAACATCAAACGCACCGGTGTGCAGTTCGACATCATCATACTCACTTTTTAAAACATTCAGTCCCGGCGGAATATCACGACTGTCGACCACGATCACCGCTTCACCCAGGGCGCGCAGATAACGCACCACAGACAGGCCGGTTTTACCGAGGCCAACGACCAGGGTGTAAACAGCTTGTTCAGGATTGACAGTCATTCGTTTTAACGCGCTCATGTTTTTTAATGTTTATCGTACTTTCAGCGAAGCCAGGCCGATCAGCACCAGTACCACGGTGATGATCCAGAAACGCACGATCACGCGCGGCTCGGGCCAGCCTTTCAATTCAAAATGATGATGGATTGGTGCCATGCGAAAAATGCGTTTGCCGGTTAATTTGTAGGAGCCAACCTGCAAAATCACCGACACGGTTTCCATAACAAAAATACCACCCATGATGACCAGCACCAGTTCCTGACGTACATAAACTGCAACCACACCCAGCGCCGCGCCCAGTGCCAGCGCACCGACATCACCCATAAAAACCATCGCGGGATAGGTGTTGAACCATAAAAAACCCAGACCGGCACCCACCAGCGCACCACAGAAAATGGTTAATTCACCGACACCGGCAACATAGGGAATACCCAGATAACTGGCAAAGCTCGAGTGCCCGGTAAGATAGGCGAACACACCCAGCGCCCCGGCCACCATCACTGTCGGCATAATCGCCAGACCATCAAGACCATCAGTCAGATTCACCGCGTTGCTGCTGCCAACGATAACCAGATAAGTCAGCACGATAAAACCCGCACCCAGTGGAATCATCACGTCTTTTAAAAACGGAAAAATCAGCGTGGTTTCAATTTCGGTTGTTGCATTATTGAAAATGAAAACAGCGGCAGCAAGACCAACCACGGTTTGCCAGAAATATTTGGCTTTGGCAGACAAACCTTTAGAATTTCCATACACCAGTTTTTTATAATCGTCGACACCACCGATCAAACCAAAGGCCATGGTCACACACAGCACCACCCAGACTTTTTCACTGGACAGGTCACCCCACAGCAAAGTGCTGATGGCGATGGAAACAAGAATCAGCGCACCCCCCATGGTTGGCGTGCCGGCTTTTGACAGATGCGACTGCGGGCCATCGTCGCGTATCTGCTGTCCGATTTTATAACTGGACAGCTTGCGGATCATCGTCGGACCGATGACCAGGGATAAAACCAGTGCGGTAATGGTGCCAAAAATGGCGCGCAAAGTAATATATTGAAAAACGGAAAAACCACTTTCATACTGTTGTAGATATTCAGCTAATGTTAAAAACACTAGTTCACCCTCTTATTATTGTTCGGCAACTGTTCCTGTGTTGCTCTATTACCGCCCTTTCCTGAACGTGTTTTTCGGGTCAATATCCGTTCAACAACTTCTTCCATAGCCGCACTGCGAGAACCTTTTACTAAAACAACATCCTCTGCTGTTAATTTTTTGTTTAATGCTTTTATCAGCTCATTTTTATTTTTGAAATAAAATCCGTTTTCACCAAAAGCATCTGCTGCATTGCCGCTTAACTGGCCGGTGGCATATAAAAAATCAACACCGGCGTGACGGGCTTTTTCACCAATCTCACCGTGCAGCTTCGCCGCCTCTTTTCCAAGCTCGGCCATGTCACCTAAAACCAGCACGGTTTTTCCTTTTATCTGCGTGCGCATGGCGGCCAGCACATCGATGGCAGCAGCCACAGAAAACGGGTTGGCGTTATAGCTGTCATCTATCACCTGAAAACCGGCATCGGAGCGCCTGGCTGTCAGCCGCCCCTGAATATTTTCAAACGCCGAAAGCGATGCGGTAATCGCTGACAGCGACAAACCCAGTGAACCGGTAATCGCTGTTGCCGCCAGCGCGTTCATCACGTTATGTTCACCGGGCACGCTCATCATCAGGTCAGCCTGTGCATTTTTTGTAATCACCAGATAGTGATTGCCGGCGACATGTTTTGCATAAACATCAGCACTGTCATCACGCATGGAAAAAGTAATAACTTTTTTCTGCGCACAATAGTCCAGCCAGAAAGACGCGAACCTGTCATCTTTGTTGATTATGGCGATGCCGTCATCAGGCAGGCCATCATAGATCTCGGCCTTGCCTCTGGCAATATTTTCTATTGAACCAAAACCTTCCAGATGCGCCAGCCCGGCGTTGTTCACCAGCGCCACATCAGGGCGCGCAATGTTTGTCAGATAAGCAATGTCACCAACATGATTGGCCCCCATTTCGATCACCGCATACTGATGCTGCTGCGTCAGTTCCAGCAGCGTCATGGGCAGGCCAATTTCATTATTGAGGTTGCCTCTGGTTGCCAGCACCGCCGAAACACCAGCATGGTCAGTCAGAATCTTGCTGCACATTTCCTTGACCGAGGTTTTACCGTTGCTGCCGGTAATACCGATCAGCTTGCCGGTAAACTGCTGTCGCCAGTGCGCGGCAAGCTGCCCCAGCGCCAGGCGCGTGTCTTCAACCTGCACCTGCGGCACATTCAGCGAAACCACATTGCTGACCAGTGCGGCAACCGCACCGAACTGACTGGCTTCGGCGACAAACTGGTGACCGTCAAAACGATCACCCTTCAGCGCCACGTACAGATCACCCGACTGGATATCGCGGGTGTCCTTGGAGACACCGGTCATCAACACATCGTCGCCATGCAGGGTAGCACCCAGCGCCTGTGCGACTTGTGACATCATCATCACGCAATGACTCCTGCTTCGCGCGCGGCTAAAAACTCGCGTGCGACACGACGATCATCGAAGGCAATATGTACATCACCCACAATCTGGCTGGTCTCATGACCCTTGCCCGCCAGCAGGACGACATCACCCGGCTGCGCATTGCTGATAGCAATATCGATGGCCTGTCGTCTGTCGAGAATGGTTTCAACATTATCTTTTGATGAAAAACCGCTCATCACTTCATCGATGATGGCCTGCGGATCTTCGTGACGCGGATTGTCGGTGGTGACAATAATCCGGTCAGCATATTTTTCTGCCGCCTTCGCCATCAGCGGGCGCTTGCTGCGATCACGATCACCACCGCAGCCAAACACACACCACATGTCGCCGGTAAAATGCTCACGCATGGAGCGGCAAACTGCAGACAGACCCTGCTCGGTGTGCGCATAATCCACAACCACTACCGGCTTGTCCGGTTCGGCGATAATTTCTACGCGACCATCAACCGAGTGAATCGCAGACAAGCTGTTGACCGCATGCTCAAGCGAAAACTGGCTGACCAGCAGCGTAGACAACACTGCCAGCGCATTGGAAACATTGAAACGCCCCAGCAGCGGCAGGTCAAAACAGACCTCACCTTTGGGCGTGGCAACACACAGGTGATAACCGCGCTCGAAAGGCTTTATTTCCTGTGTGTTCACAAAATAATCCGCCAGCTCCTTATACGCCGAAACATCTTTTTCCTGACTATAACCCCAGACACAAACGTGGTCGCGCACTTCAGCCGCCAGCGTGCGACCAAACTCGTCATCAAGATTAATAACAGCTGCCCCCAGACCCGGGGTATAAAACAGGCGCTTTTTTGCCGCTGCATAATTAGCCAGCGTGCCGTGATAATCCAGATGATCGGCTGCCATGTTGCTTAATACAGCGGTGGTAAAAGCCACGCCGCTCACCCGCCCCTGATCCAGACCGTGCGAAGACACTTCCATCACCACATGGCGGGCACCGGCCTGCTTGATATCCGCCAGTGTCTTTTGCACCAGCAGGGCATCAACCGTGGTCAGGCCGGTGGGATGCAGATCATTAATAAAACCGTTGCCCAGCGTCCCTAACACACCACAGTGCACATCATAGGCATCCAGGCATTGCGCCAGAAAATGCGCGATGGATGTTTTGCCATCGGTGCCGGTAACACCAACAGTATTCAACGACAGCGACGGCTGATCATAATAGCGCGAGGCTATCGGGCCGACTTTATATTTCAGGTCATCACAATGCAGACACAAAACCTTATTGGAAATCGAATCAAGAATCTCATCACGATTTTCAACATCGCCGTCCCATAATACAACGCTGACACCTTTCGCCACCGCATCCTGCGCATATAGCAGGCCGTGTGTGTTGTAACCCTGGTGCGCGAAAAACAGGTTGCCGCTGCGCGCTTTACGGTTATCCTGCACCAGACCATTAACAGTAACATCACGACACTGTTCAATCAGCGCATCATCGATAAAACCTTCGAGTAAAAAATCCAGTTCGACTTCTTTCTGCATCATGCCTTACCACCTGTAACGGTCTCGCCAGTCCGTGTTTGCCGGGCAGGTTTTGCACCGGCATTCATTAACTGCTGTTTGGAAATCATGTCCGGGGCGATGTCCAGCAGACGCATCGCGCCCGACATCACCTGACTAAACACCGGCGCGGCGACCAGGCCGCCAAAGTGTTCACCATTTCTTGGCTCGTCGATCATCACCACCATAACCAGCTCGGGCCTGTCAGCCGGCACCATGCCGGCGAAGATGGAAAGGTAACGATCCTCGGCATAACCGCCAGCGATAAATTTATGCACAGTACCGGTTTTGCCGGCAACGCTGTAGTTCGCCACAGCTGCTTTTTTACCCGTGCCTTTATCTGAAATTACACGCCGCATCATCTTGCGCACAGCACGCGCAGTCTCCACTGACATGACCCGCTGCCCCTCGACCACACGATTTTTTTCATCGCTGTCATCAATCAAAAAGTTAACCGGACGCAAAACCCCGTCAGCCGCGATAGCGGAATAAGCATGCGCCAGTTGCAACGGCGTTACCGACACGCCGTAGCCAAAGGCCATCGATGCACGTGCAAAATCATTATTTAAGGCATTCAGCGAAAGCTGGCCACTGGCCTCACCCGGAAAACCGCTGCCGGTTACAACACCAAATCCCAGCTTCTGATACATCGACCACTGCTGCTCAGCATCCATCGCCAACGCGATTTTTGCGATGCCCACGTTGCTGGATTTTTCCAGTACGCCGCCAACATCAAGGTCGCCATAATTTTTATGGTCACGAATCGTGTTGCCTTTGACACGCATATACCCCGGCGCGGTCTCGATTTTATAGAATGGTTTCCAGCGGCCACTTTCCAGCGCGGCAGCAATAGTGATCGGCTTCATGGTTGAACCCGGCTCAAACACATCGGTAACCGCACGATTTCTGGTTGCCTGCGGTTTTAACTGTCGCCGGTCGTTCACATTAAACGAAGGCTGGTTCACCATCGCCAGCACTTCACCGGTGCGCACATCGAGCACCACCGCCGAACCGGCCACCGCATTGTGTTTTAAAACAGCAGCTTTCAGCGTGCGATAGGTCAGATATTGCAGACGCTTGTCCAGACTCAGCTTTAATGACTTGCCAGGCTCGGCCGATTTGATGCGCTCGACATCATCAAAAGCGCGACCCAGACGGTCGCGGATAACACGCTTTTTACCGGGATGGCCTTTCAGCCATTTATCGTAGGCCAGCTCGATACCTTCCTGACCATTGTCATCAACATCGGAAAAGCCTATGACATGCGCGGCAACTTCACCGCTGGGATAATAACGACGATATTCATTTAACAGCGCCACACCCGGCACTTTTAACGCCATCACCTGGTCAGCCAGTTCTGGCGGCGCATGACGCTTCAGATATAAAAATTCTCGACTGCTATGGCGCTTGATTTTTTCTTTCAGACTGATCGCATCCAGCGACAATAATTTTGCCACCACGTTCAACTCATCAAGATGCTCGATGGCAACCTGCGGATTAACCCAGATGCTGTTGACCGGTGCGCTGACCGCGAATGGCTCGCCGTTTCTGTCAACGATGTCACCACGATGCGCAGAAATGGAAACCGTGCGCAGCTGGCGCGCATCACCCTGCTGTTCAAAAAACTCGCTACTGAGAATCTGCATATCAAGTGTTTTCGCCAGCAGTGTGGTCGCCAGCAACATGAAAACCGTGGCCACCGTCAAACGCCGCCAGGTAGCCAGCGGCTTTATTGCCTGTTTTTTGTGACGGTAAGTTTTCATTGCTGCACAAACACCACATCGCCAGCTTCTGGCGTGATCATTGATAACTGCTTTCTTGCAACGCGCTCAATGCGGCCGTGTCCCGACCACGCACTCTGCTCCAGTTGCAACTGACTCCATTCTGTATTCAACGCGTCCACTTCATACCTTAATTGCTGTACTTCAACAAAAAGCTTGCGACTCTGGTGCTTGCTGTAAACCAGCAGTATCGCCGATGCCAGCACCAGCGCGAACAACAATGTAATGACGATTAATATGCGCTGTCTTTCGCTCATGTCCTTCGCTCCAGCACACGTAAACGTGCGCTTCTTGCTCTCGGGTTTTGTTTTAACTCCTGTTCGCCCGCAACCACCGGTTTGCCGACCAGTCGAAACGGCACTTCAATATCCGCTTCCATCACCGGTAGTCCAGCCGGCAGTTTTGGCCGGCTGGAAATATCCCGCATAAAACGTTTCACGATACGATCTTCCAGCGAGTGAAAACTGATCACCGATAAACGCCCGCCTTTTGCCAGCACCGAAGCTGCGCCTTTCAGACCCTGCTCAATAGCGCGTAATTCCTGATTCACATAGATGCGGATCGCCTGAAAACTACGCGTCGCAGGATGCTTGTGCCGCCCTTTTGTATACGTGGCTTTAACTGGAATTGCATTTGAGATGATCTCAGCCAGGTCACCGGTTTCGGTGATCGCCTGCTGTTCGCGTCTTTCCACAATGGCTGTCGCAATTCTTCTGGCGAATTTTTCTTCGCCGTATCTTTTGAGAACATTTACCAGATCAACCGGTTTCACCCTGGCTAACCATTGTGCGGCGGTTTCGCCCTGCGCCGTATCCATGCGCATGTCCAGCGGGCCGGAACGCAGAAAGCTGAAACCGCGCTCAGCATCATCCAGCTGCGGCGACGAGACCCCGAGGTCCATCAACACGCCATCAATTTTTCCGACCAGACCAAATTGCTCAACCACGCTTGCCACCTGATTGAAGTTACAGTGTTCGATTGTTAAACGCGGCTCACCAGCAAAATGCTGCCGGGCAAACTCGACGGCCTGCGGGTCCTGATCAAACGCGATCAACCTTCCCGCTTCGTTCAGCTGCTGCAAAATGGCGCGGCTGTGACCGCCTCTGCCAAAAGTTGCATCAATATAAACGCCTGCCGGACGAATATTCAGCGAGGCCAGCGCCTCGTTCAAAAGCACTGGCTGGTGATTAAAATCGCTCATGCAATAAAGCTACAGCGACAACTCTTCCAGCGCGGCCGGAAGATCACTGTCATCCGCCTTCACTGCTGCCACCCACTCTTCCTGACTCTGCACCCAGGTCTCTTCGTCCCAGATTTCCAGCTTTTTACCCTGACCAATCAGCACGGCTTTCTTCTTCAGGCCGGCATAATCACGCAACATGGCCGGCAACAGGATGCGCCCCTGGCCATCCATTTCAAGATCGGTGGCATGACCGATTAATAAACGTTGCAACAGGCGCGACTGTTTGTTTAAGCTAGGCAGGTTATTTAATTTTTCTTCGATGATTTCCCACTCTGGCAGGGGGTAGACAAGCAAACAATGATCCTGATCAACAGTAACAACCAGACGACCACCGCAGCTTTCCAGCAGACGCTCACGATAGCGCGCAGGCATGGCCATTCTGCCCTTGGCATCTACAGATATATTGTTGATTCCGCGAAAATGCATTTGTTATTGTTTTTCTCTTTTGTCAGCGCCGACTTACCAAAGCAACCCTTTCGGGTTAGGGATGGGACTAATTAATATACCCACAATTCCCCACTTCTCCCCACATATTGACACTATAGGTATTTCGACATCCTATTGCAAGCCTTTTTTATCTGTTAAAACATAAAAAAATCTATACCTGCCAGCAACTTAGCGAATATTTCAGAAAAACAGAAAAAGCTAATAAAGGATATGTTTTTTAAATCATCAGCTTGATTATCAAAGCTAATAATTTACTTTAAGTTTGAAGGGTTAACGCAGAAACACCGAACCTGTTTTTACGGAGCGTTCTCCGAAAATGGCGATTTTTTGAGCAGAATTAACAGATATCGACGACTGAAAGCCGGCGATTTTTTCGCGGGATAAGTAAAAAAGGGAGTCAGCCGATAAGCCGGGTTCTGTCGTGGATAATCATTCATCTGGATAACATGTCACCATGCACCTCAAGCGACCTACCCGGGAACAGCGCGGACCACGCATTATGTTCCCCTATTTGGTCTTGCTCCGAGTGGGGTTTACCTTGCCACAGACAGTTACCTGCTGCGCGGTGCGCTCTTACCGCACCATTTCACCCTTACCTGACGCGATGCGCCGGGCGGTTTATTTTCTGCTGCACTTTCCGTAGGCTCTCGCCCCCCAGGCGTTACCTGGCACTCTGTCCTGCGGAGCCCGGACTTTCCTCCCCGGACAATACGAATATTATCCGGCGCGATTACCTGGCCAACTCCCGAGCGAATTTTACACCATTACCCCCTTGTCCATATAACTATTATAAATAGTCGCCTTCCTGCCAGGAGGAGAATTTGGCAGTCATCAGTTTGCAGTAAAAGCAAAACATCATTTTTTTGCGCGGCAGGCTACGACTTCTAAGCGCTTTTGCTTTTAACTAACGACTGCTAACTGCCTACTTCTCTTAAAACTCAATAAAGCAGATGATGTACCGTCAGCACCGGTGCCGGACGGCGCAGCAGGCGACCCACTAGGCGGTTAAGTTTGTGACTGCGAGGCAGGAAAGAAAAGCAGCATTTTTTGCGGCAGTCCAGCTGCGCACGGGCACGGTTTAACTGCGGACTATCCGCATCAATTTTCACACCATGACGAATCGCGGCAATCGCACGCCTGCGGTTGCCGCTATGCCACTCGGCACAGGCCAGGTTTAAAAACACCTCTCCCTCAAAAACCTCTGTACTGGCAGCATCACGGCACGACAGCAAACCATTCTCATCAGCGTTAAGAACTTGCGCCAGCCCGTAAAAAGAAAACACGCTATTGTACTGTCCATGACGCTCATCAATTGAATCAAGCGCTAGTCTGAAAGCACGTTCAGCCGCTTTATAATCCTTCGCCTTCAGCGCCTCTTTTGCGTTTTTATAAGCCTGTATATCCATAAAAAAATCTCCCGTTACTTTCTTTTCAACAAGACTGCTAATTTATTCAGAATTTTTCACAACACCGCTTCAACTATCAGTTAGGCTACACCGGTTGCCCCCCAATTACTATAAACAGGAACCCCATGAGCTGGTTACAAATCGCCATCAATACCACGAAAAATCACGCGGAAACGGCTGAAGACTGCCTGTTTTCTGCTGGCGCACATACCGTGACATTAACCGACGCTGCCGACCAACCCATTCTGGAGCCCGGCCCGGATGAAACCCCGATCTGGAACACCGTCATTCTCACCGGCCTGTTCGATTTCAAAGATAATCAACAGGCGCTGCTCGAAACCATACAGCACTGCCTCAGCGAGATTCCATTCAGCTGCCAGGCCGAGATACTGGAAGACCAGAACTGGACACGCGCCTGGATGGAACATTTTCATGCCATGCCATTCGGCCAGCGGCTATGGGTCTGCCCGTTACACATCGAACCGCCCGAAGCCGATGCAATTAACCTTCGTCTCGATCCCGGTCTGGCCTTTGGCACCGGCACTCACCCAACCACCTCGCTTTGTCTGCGCTGGCTGGATCAGAATATTCAGAAACAGAATACCCTGCTGGATTACGGCTGCGGCTCCGGTATTTTAGCCATTGCGGCATGCATGCTCGGCGTACAGCAGGCCGATGCTGTCGACATCGACCCGCAGGCCTTAACGGCAACGGTCGATAACGCACAGATAAATCAGGTCAACGAAAAAATAAAAACCTTCATGCCCGATGATTACCACAACCGGCATTCCACCAAACAATACGACATCGTCATGGCAAACATCCTCAGCGGCCCGCTTGCCGAACTGGCACCGATGTTAGCCAGCCACGCAAAAACCGGTGGCGACATCGTGCTCTCGGGCATCTTGCGAGAACAGGCCGAACCACTGATAACAGGTTATAGTGAATACTTTGAAATGAGCACGCCCGTGTTTGAAGAGGACTGGGTATTGCTGCATGGCGTAAAAAAATAAAGCCCGCCTGTGACAGGTTTTAGTGCCCCAAACACTAGCGATACCGTCAGCGCCTGAAACCAAAAACAAAAAAAGCGCCGGCAGCCTGTAAGGCTGCCGGCGCTTTGTGTGAAACATCACTCATAAGGAATGATGCATATCATCACTAACTATCGTGTGAATCAGGGGTTTCCCGTTCAACTTTAGCCGCAATGTAGCTGCCTTCGCTATCGATATAATATTCAACCTCAACAAAGTCGCCAATCCGGAGCGTATCGATACTGAAGTATTTATCAGGATCATCACTCTTGTCGACCATAATAGCGTTGAATCTGTCCACATAAATCACCTTGCCCAGCACTGTAATAGTGGCGTTATCGGGATCAATCGCATCGACATAAGCTTCTATGCTGAAGTCTTCATCGTCGTCATGCGCATCTTCTTTTTCGATTTCACGCATAACAGCTTTGCCGTCAGTATCAATGCTTAATTCAACTTCAACCAGATCACCAATGGCAAATTGTGAAATGTTCAGGTTTTCAGGAATAATTACGCTGATACCATTGATTTCAAAAGTGCCATTCTCCAGATTAATCGCCGTAATCAGGCCTTCCACTTCCATATCATCGCCGTGATCGCCATCCATGCCGTAATGACCTTCATCTTCCAGCTCAATTTCAGAAGCGATCAGGTAGCCATTAGCCGCATCAAAACCGGCCTTGCTTTCAACTTCGACATACAGACCATCCGCCAGTGGCACACCCAGATCGATCACATCAGCAATGGCCGTGGCATCAACAGTGACACCGCCAAGCTGAAAGGTCAGTGACAGCGGATCAGTAGTGCTCGACAGATTTTTAACGATGCCTTTTACTTCCATATCATCGTCATAAAAAGCCATGTCTTTTGCTTTTAATTCAATGTAACTGGCCAGAATACTGCCGTTGCCATCAGGGTAACCACTGACTTCAACAATCGCACCCGGGGGAATATTTTCTACCACACCAATCACCGGATCTTTGCTTTCAAAATTGGTATTGGCATCAACCGTGATATTTTGACCCATAACTTTCAGAATGCCGCCCGTAGCCAGATCATTGGTTTGAACCAGACCTTCCAGCTCATCATTAAATTCAATGCTTGTTGCTACGCCCTGCGTGCCGTTGGCGCTGCCTCGCACAGTGACGATCATGCCGACTTTCAGGTCATCATCACCGTTAAGCGCTGGTCGACCATCTTTGGTAACCGTTGTTTGATTGGTTTCATACTCTACGCCACCGACAAAAACACTGCCAAAACCGGTAATACGGCCAACGCTGGTAAGTTCGCCGGTGCCTGAGTCCGACGGTGTGGTGCTGGATGAGCAGGCAACAATGCCCAGCGAAGCGGCGGCAATGGCCGTATATAAGACTGTTCTTGATAATTTCATTTTTATTTCCCCAAGGTATTTATCGTTTCGACACTATCTAACACGCCGACCACCTTAGAAAGGTTCCATAAATTTTTTAGAAAAAAGAAAAAAATTATTCATTGCCGCTCAAAACGGCAACCGGGCAAGACAGAAAAAAGCCTGATGCCCGACAGAATATCGCGCAAGCTTTTGATTTTTTAAAAAGATATGCCTGTTAGCAAACAGCTTATTTTGCGCTCACAGCCTTCGCGCTGCCCCTGAATTCTTTGATCAAATCTTCAGCTTCAGACTCAAAGGCATCAAAATCGGCTTTGTGCGCCTGCCCCATCACGGTCTCATCAACACGATAACCTGACAGGCTGATGACACGCTCTGGCTGCAATGTGAAATTCCGGCGATACTCGATAAACTCTTGCTGCATCTGTTTTTTATACTGTTCGAACTCATCACGCATTTTTTTCTGCGCCTGGTATTGTTGCTGTTTGAACTGCGCAAAATCATCCATCACTTTTTTTCTGTGAATCTCAAACGCCGGGCCAGTGGATTCAATCTGCAACAGACCTTCTTTTAACGCCACCGATTCACCGGTTTGCTCACTATTCTCACTGATGATAAACGTGGTGCCACGCACACCGATGGTAGCCGCCCTTGTTCTGACGCGGCGAGGTTCACCAAAAACTTTTTTGAAAGTGAAATAGATTTTTCCACCCAGATAGGAAAACCAGTTGGTTTTCTCAACACGCAAACGACTTTTTTCATCCAGCGATGAAAGCGCACCATCATCAAAACGCACCACCACACGACTGCCTTTTCTGGTGACAATGGTATCCATCTCGTGCAGCGGCTCATCTGTTTTTTTAACGAAGCGGCGCTCGCCCCCGGCGCTGACTACTTCAACATCACCACTGAACTTGAGAATTTTTCCACGATATTTTTCCTGACCTGCCGCAGCTAAAGAAAATGACTGCAAAGAAATAAAAATGCAGATGATAAGGGTGACAAGTTTTCTGTAAATCATTTTAATTTCATCCTGTAAACCGGAGCCACTGCACAGTGGTACTTTACCAGCAAAGCATCCTGCCCTCGCCCTTTATCAACACCCATACCAACAACACGAAAAATGCTTATCCAAGCCTATCATTTTTCATTTTTCATTTTTCATTGCAATAGCAAAGCTATTGCCCAAACTATTGCTCCAGCGCTTCCCAACGAGTATAGCAGTGCTCCAGACCAGCCTGTGCCTGCTCTAGCTGTTTTTGCACCTTGAGAATCTCATCCTTTTCCTGCCTGTAAAACGCTTCATCCGCCATACGATTTTGCAGGTTTTCAATTTCACTTTCAAAAGCTTCAATCTGCGCCGGCAGCGCATCCAGTTCACGCTGATCTTTATAACTCAGTTTTTTAGGCCTGTCTGTTTTTGCTGCTGCAGGCGGGGCTTTATCGACGGCTTTTTTCGATGCGGTGCGGCTTTCGTTTCCGGCCTTGTCCTGCGACTGCCTTAACCAGTCATCATAACCACCAACATATTCGTTCACCTGTGCATTGCCTTCGAATACCAGGGTACTGGTCACAACATTGTTGACGAACTCGCGGTCATGGCTGACCACCAGCACGGTGCCGGTGTATTCCATCACCAGCTCTTCCAGCAGCTCCAGGGTTTCGATGTCCAGATCGTTGGTGGGCTCGTCGAGTACCAGAATATTGGACGGCTTGGAAAACAGTTTTGCCAGCAACAGGCGGTTGCGCTCACCACCGGACAGCATGCTCACCGGCGAACGTGCACGTTCCGGTGCAAACAGAAAGTCCTGCAGATAACCGATGACGTGTTTTCGATTACCATTGATCTCGACAAACTCGCGCCCCTGCGACAGGTTGTCAATCACGCTGGCAGAATCATCCAGCTGGGCGCGAAACTGGTCAAAGTACGCGACTTCCAACCTGGTGCCGTTTTTAATGCTGCCCGATGTGGGTTTCAGATCACCCAGCAACAAACGCAACAGGGTTGTTTTGCCAACCCCGTTCGGGCCGATGATACCGATCTTGTCACCGCGTAAAATCGTGGTGTTTAAATTTTTGATCAGCGGCTTGCCTTCGTATTCGAAACAGACGTTTTCCGCTTCAGCCACCAGCTTGCCGGAACGTTCGGCCTGCGCTACATTCATCGATACCTTGCCGACCTGGTTACGCCGCTGAATGCGTTCGGCACGCATTTTTTCCAGCGCACGCACCCGGCCTTCGTTACGTGTACGCCGTGCCTTGATGCCCTGACGAATCCAGACTTCTTCCTGCGCCAGCTTTTTATCGAAGTGTGCATTCTCCACTTCTTCGGCGTGCAGCGCTTCGGCCTTGCGGCGCAGATAAGTATCGTAATTGCCGGGATAACTGGTGAGAATGCCACGATCAAGTTCGATGATGCGGGTGGCTAATCGACGCATAAAGGAGCGGTCGTGGGTGATGAACATCAACGCGCCTTTATAATTCAGCAGCTGTTCTTCCAGCCACTGAATAGCGCTCAGATCAAGATGGTTGGTCGGCTCGTCGAGCAGCAGAATATCGGGTTTGATCACCAGCGCTTTGGCCAGCAACACGCGGCGTTTCATGCCGCCGGAAAGCGATGCATAATCCATGTCACCACCAAGCTGCATGCGACTCAGCACCTCTTCGACCTGCTGGTTAAGTTGCCATGCGTTGTTAATGTCGACCTGGTTTTGCGCACGTTCCAGTTCTGCCGTGGTCTGGTCATTGTGGTTCTCGGTAAAATTGTGCAGCGCGTGATGATAGTCCTGCAACAATTTGGCGTTTTTACCCAGCCCCATGGCAACAACATCAAAAATGCTGCCCTGCAGATCACCGCGCGGCTCCTGGTCGAGCACCGCAATTTTCAGGTTTTGTTTAAATTCAAGGTCACCACCATCGGGCTTTACCTCACCCGAGATGACTTTCAGCAAAGTAGATTTACCTGTGCCGTTTCGCCCCAGCAAACACAGGCGTTCACCAGCTTCGATGGAGACACTGATACTTTCTAAAATGGCGGGACCGCCAAAACCAACGTGGATATTTCGTAAACGTATTAAAGACATCGGCGGATTTTACAGCAAAGGCATGTGCGTAGCGGATTTAAGCGCAAAAAAAACCGGCGCATAGCACCGGTTAAGAGATGAGAGTCTTACTCATTGGTGAGTAACGAAACACGAGCCCTATTCAATGTTTCGTCATGACCAACATATCCATCTCGATCAACTACTCAACCGATTGAATACGTAATAACTAATGCACCTATCGTGCCAGTTTTAAAAACATTGCTGTTGCAACCGGTGAATCCCCCCACCGATGCTTCGCGGCGCTGATAAACACTCACCATTTTGAATAAACAAAAAAACCAGGGTACTTATCGCGCAGCAACCGCAAACACAGAAAAAAATCCCGATGTAATAAATATCGACACCCTCACATTCGAGAGCCAGAATTTACCCATTAAAAACAATTGCTTACAAAAAAATCTAGCAATGTAATAATTGCTGACACTTTTACAGAAGCGTAAAATAAAGCGACAAGCTCTCAAACCCGACAGCCAATAAAAGCACTGTTTAAATGTCGTAATCCAGCACTGGTGCCAGCCAGCGCTCAATAGTTTTGAGGTTGTCACCTTTGCGTTTTGCGTAATCGGCCACCTGGTCTCGCTGAATTTTTCCGGTGCCAAAATATTTTGCATCCGGGTGCGAGAAGTAAAAACCTGATACCGCTGCCGTCGGCATCATGGCGAAGCTTTCGGTAATGGTGATGCCGGCATTTTTGTCCGGCTCGATCAATGACCACAGCGTAGCTTTTTCTGTGTGATCCGGACAGGCAGGATAACCCGGTGCCGGACGGATGCCCTGATAAGCTTCCTTGATCAGCTCATCATTGGAATGATTTTCATCCGGTGCATAAGCCCAGAATTCTTTGCGTACACGCTGGTGCAGACACTCAGCAAATGCTTCAGCGAGACGGTCGGCCAGCGCTTTCAATAAGATGCTGTTGTAGTCATCGTGGTCATCTTCAAAACGCTGTACGTGTTCGTCGATGCCGATACCGGCGGTTACTGCAAACGCACCGACATAATCTTTTTTGCCGGAATCTTTCGGCGCAACAAAATCCGAGATACAGCTGTTGGGCCGGTCGGACGGTTTTGCCATCTGCTGGCGCAGGTGGTGCAACACGGTTTTTACTTCTGTGCGTTCGTCATCTTCATAGATTTCAATATCATCACCAACACTGTTGGCCGGGAAGAAACCAATCACCGCCCGCGCCTTTAACCATTTTTCATCAACAATCTGCTTCAGCATTTTCTGTGCATCTTCAAACAGGCTGGTCGCCTGTTCACCGACAACTTCGTCATTCAGAATTTTCGGGTATTTGCCGGCCAGTTCCCAGGCATGAAAAAACGGTGTCCAGTCGATGCACTCACTGATTTCTTCCAGCGAATAATCATCGAAGGTTTTGATGCCGAGGAAAGTCGGTTTCGGCGGCGTGTAATTTTCCCAGTCACCCTTGTAAGCATTGTCACGTGCCTGCTGCAGGGTAAAGCTTTTCCGACTGCCGCTGCGTTTGGCACGTTGCTCGCGCATGGCGTTGTACTCGTCTTTCAGGCTTTGCATATATTCCTGCTGACGACCATCGCTTAATAATTCACCGGCCACACCTACCGCGCGTGAAGCATCCGGCACATAAACCACAGCATTATCATATTTCGGATCGATCTTCACTGCGGTGTGAATGCGTGAAGTCGTCGCACCTCCGATCATCAATGGTATTGTCATTCCCAGACGCTGCATCTCCGAAGCCATATGCGCCATCTCATCCAGCGAAGGTGTAATCAGCCCGGACAGGCCGATGATGTCAACATCGTGTTTTTTTGCTTCGCTGAGAATGGTCTCCGCCGGCACCATAACACCAATGTCGATCACTTCGTAGTTATTGCACTGCAGCACCACGCCAACAATATTTTTGCCGATGTCGTGCACGTCACCCTTGACCGTGGCCATCAGAATCTTGCCATTGGTTTTCATGTCACCTTCTTTCTCGGCTTCCAGATAGGGCATTAAATACGCCACCGCTTTTTTCATAACACGCGCTGACTTCACCACCTGCGGTAAAAACATTTTGCCTTCACCAAACAGGTCGCCAACGGTATTCATGCCATCCATCAACGGGCCTTCGATGACGTGCAGCGTCAACTCGGCCTGTTGCCGCGCTTCTTCGGTATCTTCATCGATGTAATCGGTAATGCCTTTTACCAGCGCATGCGCCAGCCTTTCGTTAACCGATTTTTCACGCCAGCTTAAATCCTGCTTGCTTTCGGCGGCCTTGCCATCACCAACATATTTGGGCGCAAGTTCGAGCAGGCGGTCAGTCGCACCATCGTCTTTGTTCTGGATAACATCTTCCACCGCCTCGCGCAGCTCTTCAGGCAGGTCGTCATACACCGCCAGCTGTGCTGCATTGACGATACCCATGTCCATGCCGGCCTTGATAGCGTGATACAAAAACACGGAATGAATGGCTTCACGCACCGTGTCATTGCCGCGGAAGGAGAACGAAACGTTGGACACACCACCCGAAACCAGCGCATATGGCAAGGTCTGCTTGATGGTGCGCGTGGCCTCGATAAAGTCAACCGCGTAATTATTGTGCTCATCGATACCGGTGGCGACCGCAAAAATATTCGGGTCGAAAATAATGTCTTCCGGCGGAAAGCCAACCACTTCAGTCAGCACCTTATACGAACGGCTACAGATCTCGACCTTACGCTCATAGGTATCGGCCTGACCTTCTTCATCAAACGCCATGACGATAACCGCTGCGCCGTACTGACGAACCAGCTTCGCATATTTGATGAAATTCTCTTCGCCTTCTTTCAGCGAGATGGAGTTGACCACCGGCTTGCCCTGCACGCATTGCAGGCCGGCTTCGATGATGTCCCATTTGGAGGAATCGATCATCACCGGCACCCGCGAGATGTCCGGCTCGGCAGCGATCAGGTTAAGAAACTTCACCATCGCTTCTTTCGATTCCAGCATGCCTTCATCCATGTTGATGTCGATGATCTGCGCGCCGTTGTCCACCTGGTGCGCGGCCACGCTCAGGGCTTCTTCATAGTTTTCTTCCTTGATCAGACGTTTGAATAACGCCGAGCCGGTGACGTTATTGCGCTCACCGACGTTAACAAACAGGGTATCTTTACCGATGTTAAACGGCTCCAGCCCGGACAGGCGACACTCCACCGGCAGCTCAGGAATAACACGCGGTTTTTTATCCGCAATCATGCTGGCGAAAGCGCGGATGTGATCAGGCGTGGTGCCACAACAGCCACCAACAATATTCAGGAAACCGCTGTCCGCCCATTCGGCGATGGCGACCGCCATTTCATCAGCTTCCAGATCATAGCCACCCATCTCGTTGGGCAGGCCGGCGTTGGGATGTGCCGAGGTATAAAATTCGGATATGCGCGACAGTTCCTGCACATACTGGCGTAAATCGTCCGGCCCCAGCGCGCAGTTAAGGCCGATAGAAATCGGCTCGGCGTGGCGCAGCGAATTATAAAACGCCTCGGTAAGCTGCCCGGTTAATGTACGACCGGACTGGTCGGTGATGGTGCCTGAAATCATGATCGGCAACTCGATGCCGTCTTTTTCAAACACACGTTTTACCGCGAAGATGGCAGCCTTGGCATTCAGCGTATCGAAGATGGTTTCGATCAGGATGATATCCGCCCCACCTTCAATCAGCGCACGCGTGGACTCTTCGTAAGACTTCGATAATTCGACAAAAGTAATGTTTCGAAAACTGGGGTCGTTCACATCCGGCGAAATCGAACAGGTGCGGTTGGTCGGGCCTAATACGCCGGCAACATAACGCGGCCGGTCATCCGTGCCGATGTTATCAGCAGCCTTGCGCGCCAGTGTGGTGGCAGCAAGATTGATCTCGTAACTGAGGTCTTCCATGTCGTAATCAGCCATGGAAACACGGGTCGAGTTGAAGGTGTTGGTCTCGATGATGTCAGCACCGGCCTTCAGATATTCTTCATGAATGCCCTGGATAATCTCCGGCTGGGTGATTGCCAGCAGGTCGTTATTGCCTTTCAGATCGCTGGGCCAGTCAGCAAAACGTTCGCCCCGATAAGCGGCTTCATCCAGCTCATGTCGCTGAATCATGGTACCCATCGCGCCGTCGAGCAGCAAGATGCGCTGCTTTAACGAGGTAAGGAGGTGCTGGATGCGTTGTTCTCGGGTTTGTGCCATAGCGAAATATTAAGTAAAAAAATAGCAGGCAATTGTACCATTTTATGCTCGGAATTTTTATGCACAGAATCCGTGCTTATTGCTCACCTCGGCATTCAGCTAAAAGCGACGGATAAATTTATCTTTGCGGCAGCACGCGCTAAACTTGAAACCATGAACACGCGCCACCTGCAGCTCTACATCACCACCGAATCACCGTGCGGTTATTTCGACGAAAGGCAAAGCTGCAACCTGGTGCCCGACCCGCAATTGCGGCTCAACATGCCAATCTATAATCAGCTGATCCAGCACGGCTTTCGCCGCAGCGGCAGCCACTGTTACCGCCCGCACTGTAAAGAGTGCCAGGCCTGCCTCGCCTGCCGCATTCCGGTCAAAGACTTTAAACCCAGTCGCTCGCAAAAACGCTGTCTGAAAAACAATCAGCATCTAAAAATAACAGCCGTCAACGCCGGTTTCAGTGAAGAATATTTTGCACTTTATCGCCGCTATCTCGATACCAGGCACACCGACGGCTCGATGAGCAACCCCGAGGAAGCAGACTTCAGGCAGTTTTTATATTGCCAGTGGAGCGATACGCAGTTTCTCGAATTTCGTCTCGATGGCAGGCTGGTCGCAGTGGCAGTAACCGACCTTGTCAGTAACGGCCTTTCTGCGGTGTACAGCTTTTTTGAACCGGAGATGGCAAAAAGCAGCCTTGGTACTTACTGCGTTCTCCAGCAAATCGAATACGCCAAAACACTGGGGCTGGATTATGTTTATCTTGGCTACTGGATAAAAGACCACCCCAAAATGCTCTATAAAAGCAATTTCAGACCGTTGCAGATATTCCACGATAACAAATGGCAGTTACTGCCAGATACCGAAAAAACCTGACGTTTAGTTCGTTTTTCAACGACATAGCCTGTGTTATGATGAAGCCATGACTATACAAGACAATATCGCCAAAAAATTAAATGACGCATTCTCACCCGAGCATCTCGAAGTGATTAATGAAAGTTATATGCACAACGTGCCACCAGGTTCCGAGTCACATTTCAAGATCACCATCGTATGCGATGAATTCAAAGGCAAGATGCTGATCGCACGCCACCGCATGATCAATAAAGTGCTGGAAGAAGAATTGCAAAAAGACCGCACAGAAGGTGGCATTCACGCGCTCGCGCTACATACACTGACCATAGAAGAGTGGTTTAAAAAAGGTCATGTACCCGAATCCCCCGAGTGTCTTGGTGGCGGGAAATAGTCCAATGAAAAATGAAAAATGAAAAATGAAAAATGATTTTTTCAGAGAACCATGAAATAGTACAGTTTAAAACACAGGCGGCCCAATTATGATAGACATCCCACCGATAATATTAAATTTTGTCTACGTCATGCTTGGCGGCATCTTAACGCTGTTTTTTATGAAGATCAGCTGCACCATGTTTAACAAGATGGTCGACTTCAATATCAGCGACGAGCTGGGCAAAGGCAATATCGCGGTTGGCCTGATGGTCATGGGTATTTTCATCGGCCTTGGCATTTCACTGGGACTGGTGATCGGCCTGGGACTCAGCTAGACCAGAGTCTCGCAAAATGCTCATGCGTTTACCCATTCTTGTTCTGTCTGCGTCACTCGCGCTCACCGCAAATTTATCAAACGCTCACGCCAGCTTTATCGACCACCCGGTACACTCCGACAAATGGACCGATAAGTACGACCGCTATTTTAAAAAATACAGCAAACGCTATTTTGGTCCACTGTTCAACTGGCACTGGTTCAAGGCACAGGCAATTGCTGAATCCGGTCTTTCACACGATGCAAAAAGCCACGTCGGCGCGCTGGGCCTGATGCAGATCATGCCCGCCACTTTTGATGAGATCAATAAAAAAAACCCGCACTTCAGCAAACTGGAATCGCATAAGTGGAATATTGCCGCTGGCATCTATTATGATCGCACGCTGTATAGAAAATTTAAAAAAGTCGCCGCACAGGACAAGCTCTACATGACCTTCGCCAGTTATAACGCTGGTTATGGACGTATCCTCAATGCCGCAAAACGTGCCGGCAGCAAAGAAAAAAACTGGGAAGAAATCAGGCCTTACCTGCCGAAAGAAACCCGTGGTTATGTCAGACGAATCAGAAAACTGATGGGAGATCATTAACAAACCAGGCCCACCCTCCTGCTCGGTGCATTCACTGCACAGCCCTCTTTTCAGTCCCTGCCGGCAGCAAGCCCGCATCACTTTCGCTCATCAAACAAGACACGTCCAGTAGCATTAAAGCTTTCTGCGAAAATGCCGATAAGTCTCAGGACAATACTGCGCGAAATAAATATGAAATCCAAAAATAACGAACCATCCTCCGTTCACCGGATGCAAACAGACCTTTTATTCAAAGGCCTGTCTTTCTCAATGGCAGGCAGTATGGTTGTTGCGCTTGCTATTGTATTAATTATTGGCCCGCTCACCAGTCAGACAAAAGCCTGGGAATGGTTTGCCGCGCTTACACTGATAAGCCTTTTACGCTGGCTGGCACTCTATTTTTACTCCGGCCTGATCGACGGCAGCAGAGTCAGTGACAAGTGGGGTCTGATTTTCAAGGCTGGCGCTTATGCTGCCGCACTGACCTGGGGAGCGGTCATGTGGCTGCTATACCCCAGCAATCATCCGGAATACCAGGTTCTGATGATTCTGGCACTTGCCGGAGTTGCCGGGGGCGCGCTCGCGGTATTATCTTACGACTCAAAGCTTATCATTTACTATCAGGGCATTTTGCTTGCATGCATCGAAAGCCGCCTGCTGTGGGAATACAACACCTTTTCCATGGAGCTTGCTATTCTAAGCTTTTTCTATTTTATCTTTCTCATGAAAGGCGGGTATGCCATTGGTAAAAATTATGAAGAGCTGATCAAGCTTCGACACGATGCTGAAAAAAACAACCTGACACTATTATCCACCACAGAAGAAATAGCGCGTATCGGTTACTGGCAGTGGGACATGAAGTCACCTTTCATCAAGCTGTCCACCAATCTTGCCCGTATGTGTGACACCACTCTCGATACAGCAACCATGCAGTCCTGCCTTCAAAAAGTTCACCCCGATGACCGGCATCGTGTTAAAAACGCAATTGAGTCTGTCGTTGAAACCGGCGCTGACGCAACCGTTGAATACCGAATAAAATCAACCGAAGACAGTGACTGGGTCATTATGAACCAGATCATAAAATACCTGCAGGACTCCAGAGGAGAAACCTCTATCCTTGGTACGGTCCAGGATATTTCCATAATAAAATCCGCCGAGAAAAAGATTTTTGACATGGCGTACTTTGATGAGCTTACCGGTCTTGCAAACCGCAACCACTTTCATCAACAGCTAGACGAGCAAATAAAACTGGCAAAACGCAAAAACAAAAAACTGGCCATCCTTTACATTGACCTGGATGGCTTCAAGGAAATCAATGATACTCTGGGACATGATGGCGGCGACGAATATTTAAAAATTGTTACAAACAAGTTGAAGAAAGTTCTAAGAGACGTGGACTTTATCGCACGACTGGGAGGCGATGAGTTCTGCATCATACAAAACGATATTGAAAAAGGACTTGATGCCACAGCAATTGCCGAGCGCTGCCTGTCACTTTCACACGAGACAATCAAGCTCGACACTTATGAAAAACATCCGAAAATGAGTGTCGGCATAGCGATTTTCCCGGATAACGGAAAGCAGGCAAGCACTTTATTAAGAGCTGCTGACACCGCTATGTACTCTGCCAAACACAATGGCAAACACGCCTACGCTTTTTATGATCCACAGATGACTGCCGATTCTGTCGCCCGCCTGCAACTTGATGCCGACCTGCAAAAAGCACTGACCAATGATGAATTTGAACTCTGGTATCAACCAAAAATTTCTTTAAACAATGGAAAGATGACCGGTGTTGAAGCCCTTATTCGCTGGCAGCATCCGGAACGCGGACTGATTACACCCGATCATTTTATTGACGCAGCCGAGCGAACAGGACTGATCAATAAAATGGGTGAGTGGGTGCTGACAACAGCATGCAAACAACAACAGACCTGGAAACAACAGAACATTGAACTGGACATAGCCATTAATATTTCATCGGGACACTTTAGTTCAAAAGATTTTTCTGAAAAAGTGGCGCAGGAAATCAAACGTTTCCAGCTTGACCCTGCCACGCTGGAAATAGAGATCACAGAAAGCCAGACCCGTAATCCAGAAGAGCACATCAGGATTTGCCGTCAGCTACAGGATAAGGGCATCAAGATTGCCATCGATGACTTTGGTACAGGTTATTCTTCCCTGTCTGTTTTAAAACAGCTTGAAATCAACACGCTGAAGGTTGACCGTGAATTTATTCGCGACCTTCCACATGAACCGGCAGCCGCCTTAATGGTTAGCACCATTGTCAATATGTCTCTGGCTCTGGGCTACAACGTGGTAGCCGAAGGTGTAGAAACCCACGAGCAGGCCATTTTTTTACGCGAGCTTGGCTGCCCGATAGTACAGGGCTATTATTTCAGCAAGCCCGTACCTGTAGAAAAAATACCAGACATGATAAACACCCGCTTCCTGCTCGATGTTGATGTGCCACTAAAAACCGTGCAGGCAAAAGGCTGAAAAACAACGCCTGAGAAAACGGCTTTTTCAGTCATTCTCATCACCGATCACAATCAACTCATACCCCAGATCGAGATAGTCATTGATTTGTGCCGGAGCGACTGCGGCCACATTAACATAAGACGGAAAGTCATCTTCTTCATGCCCCTGCCAGCCGGCGTAGGTACCGCAAACATAAAGCTCGACATTATTATCTTTCATCAGCGACTGCACACCCTGATGCACCTCGCTGTAATTTTTACTTTCATTTTCAAGCATGGCAAACATTTCTGCGCCATGCGACACGATAGCAACATCCAGGCCGGGAAAACGCTGACGTAATTGCTGAACCATGCGCTCGACTTTAGGCACCACCCATTCCATACCGTCTTCATCATCGGTGATAATTTCAATGACCACACCTTCCGGCGGCTTTTCAAGTTCGAGTATGGGTTTAACCTGCGAGGCGGACACCCCCGCTGGCAGCACAAGCAGACAGGCCAGCAAACAAAATACGGAAGAAAACTTATAAGCCATGATTTATAACTCCCCTGAGAAACCCGGGTTAATTCCGGATGAAACCAATTGTATCCTAAAGATCAGTTTTCCAGTAACGGATTATAAACCCAGACAGTATGGTCGATATCTTCGTTGGCGAGAATGACCACCTGGCTCCACAACCCCTGTTTGTTCACTTGCAAAACTTTCTCACCCTGTAACAGCTGTGTAACAATCTTGCTTTCAGTGGACGGGCCACTTCGGGCATTGAGTTTTTTCGCCTTGACCCGGCGCTCGACACCAAACATTGCCGTACGCTCGCGAATCATGTCATACAGTCGATTGCGAATATAGCGGTCATCTCTTTGCAGCATGTTTTTCAATATCGCGACAGCATCTTCGTGGCCATCATCAGCAGCGATCAAATAATAATCGATGGCCCGGTCTGAATTTTTCGACACCTCGCCTTCACCCAGGCTATACAGCATGCCAATGGAAAAACTTGCATCACGGTGCCCCTGGGCAACAGCTTTTTGCCACCACTCCAGCGCCAGAATGTCATTGATGCGCAGGCCATAACCGTTCAGATACATCCAGCCGATATTGTATTGCGCATCGGCATCGCCACTGTCTGCCAGCGGTCGCATAATGCAATAGGCTTCAGCAAAGTCGCCATGGCGCATGGCTTCAACCGCATCTTCCAGATCTTCAGCGTGGCTTGTTGCTGATGCAATCAACAACAATAAAAAACCGGCAATGTTTTTTTTATTCAGCATTCTCTGCTTTTTTTAATCGCGCCAGACGTATCAATAATATCGTCACAAAAAGGCTGTGCCAGAACAGGTCGAAGATGTCGATGGGTTTTGTTAGTTCGCCGTTACTCAGCATGCGAATTTTTTCCAGCAGGTGCGGCTCCGGTACAAACGGTGCCAGCATCATAAAAACGGCAGCAATGGTTAAGGGCAATAGGGGGATTTTGTCGATAAGCTTGAACACGGTTATTCCTCGTTAAAATAATTCTGTAAATATTCTTCAAAACTAATCGTGTCATCCGCCTCGATCTGTTTCTGCTTTGCCAGTGAGTCCGTCGCCAGTTTTTCAAAGAATTTAATTTTCTCTTCAGACAGCGTGTGTGTTTTATAATACTGGTAGTGATGTGTCGACATGCGTTGCGCGTGGTGGAAAAAACCTTCATGGTTTTCTTTCATGTCGGCCAGCATACGGGCAGACGGTGTCAGGTCGGGATCGAACACGCTGGCGATTTGTGACTTCACGCTGGAAAAATAATTCTCGCAATAATTCGCCCGGTCAAGCAGGCTGGCCACCGGCTTCATCTTGTTGCACAGCTCACTGGCCCAATCCTGCAGGCTGATTTTTTCCAGACTGTTTTCAACATTGACACGTTGCAGATCCAGCCCCGGCTTTCTGCCCTGATGCGCAACCAGCAACAGATTCTGGTCGATAGCATTCATCTCGTTCCTGTCCAGTTTCGGACTGGTTTTCAGCAGGCAGAACAACATGAACACCTCAAGAAAATGCAGCTGCTCAAAATTAATGCCGTGCGGATCAAAAGCGTTGACATCCACCGAGCGCAGTTCGACATAAGCAATGCCTCGCTTCTTCAGCGCGGTCGATGGCTTTTCATTGCCCTGCAAAATCTGCTTTGGCCGGACTGTGCTGTAGTATTCATTTTCAATCTGCAGGATATTCGAGTTCAGCTGCAAATACTCACCATTCACCTTGACCCCGATTTCTTCATAAACCGGACAGGGTGTGTTGATTGCACAGCGCATGCTTTCAACATAGGCATCCAGCGAATCGTAACAGGCTTTTATACCGGCCAGGTCTTCCTTATTGTTTTGATAACCAACATTGCCCAGCCGTAAGGATGTGGCATAAGGTTCGAAATAGGTGGTGTCGTTGAAATCCTGCAACATGGTGCGCTGACCATTCAAAAATGATTTACACACCGCCGGTGATGCACCAAACAGGTACGGCACCAGCCAGCCATAACGCAGCAGGTTGCGAATCAGCCCCATGTATTGATCAGAAATAAAGTCCTGCAACGGCTCTTCGTTTTTTAACAGCTTCTGATAGCGTCGCCAGAATTCATCAGAGAAAGAATAATTAAAATGCACACCGGCAATCACCTGCATGGCACGACCGTAACGCAAACCCAGACCACGGCGATAAACCGTTTTCATCTGCGCGGCATTGGACGAGCCATAACGCGCCAGCGGAATGCTGGTTTCGCCGGCGACCACACAGGGCATGCTGGTCGCCCATAAAATCTCGTTATCCAGATTGCGGTAAATAAAATTCTGAATATCATCCAGCGACTGAATAACCTCGGTCACTGAATTACAGGGCGGTGTCACCAGCTCGGTCAGCGCCTCAGAAAAATCGGTGGTGATCTGGGGGTTGGTCAGCGGCGAACCCCAGGCAACCGGGTGTGGCGTTTGCGCGATACCGCCTTCCGGCAACACACGCAGACTCTCTTTTTCCAGACCAATTTTTGACGCAGCCAGCGCCTCTTCAATGTCAGAAGATGCGAGTAAAGCCAGACGTTGTTGCAATAATTGAGGCAAGGGATTTTTTCAGGTTGTTAATAAGCGTTTAATTATACTGGATAAAGAGACTTATGGTTAGTTGGCAGTTGGCAGTTGGCAGTTGGCAGTTGGCAGTTGGCAGTTGGCAGTTGGCAGTTGGCAGTTGGCAGTTGGCAGTTGGCAGTTGGCAGTTGGCAGTTGGC
>WFOC01000096.1 GCA_015488295.1 Gammaproteobacteria bacterium | reverse complement strand
GAGATGTGTATAAGAGACAGGTAATGAGAGAAGATATGCTATCTTCCATTTTGAACGAACTGAATGGAACATCCGCAGACATCGAAGCGTCTGCCGTCATCTCCACCGACGGCCTGATGATCGCTGCCGTACTGCCACAATCCCTGGACGAAGACCGCGTCGGTGCCATGAGTGCCGCCATGTTATCACTGGGTGATCGTACCTCACAGGAACTCGCCCGTGGCGAACTGGAACAGGTGCTGATCAAAGGCAAGGACGGTTTTGTTCTGATGACCCACGCCGGCGATGAAGCGGTAGTCACCGTGCTCGCCAAGCCCAAAGCAAAACTCGGCCTGATTTTCCTCGACGTAAAACGCGCCGCTGATAGCATCACCAAACTGCTTTAAATATCATTCGAACCTAACCAGGGTACATCATTATGCAGGATATGACTCCGCAGGATTTGGCCAGCGATGATTTTCAGGAAAGCGTTCTTACCTTCCACGATGGAACAAAACGCACCGTGCTGGCAACTGAGATCGAAACAAAATTCCCCGACGGCTGCCTGATCGTTTCACAAACTGATTTAGACGGCGTCATCAAACACGTCAATAAATCATTCGTCACCATGTCAGGCTTTACCGAAGACGAACTGATCGGCCAGCCGCATTATATTTTACGCCACCCGGACATGCCACCCGCTGCCTTCGCCGGCCTGTGGGAAACAGTGCAGAAAAAAGAGAAGTGGCACGGTTACGTTAAAAACCTTCGCAAAGATGGCGGTTACTACTGGGTCTATGCCACCGTCATCCCCAACGTGCGAAATGGCGAGATCGTCAGCTACACCTCGGTAAGGAGAAAACCTTCGGCAAATAAAGTCGCCGAATGCATGAAACTCTATCCAACGCTGTTTTAACTTTCTCCAGGGAATACAACATGCCTTATACAATGACAATCAGTCCTGATTTTAAACCGGACCTGATTTCCGGCTGGTATATTTTTAATACCTGGCTGCAAAAAAAGATAGACGAAAAAATTCACATCGAGATGGTTAATGATTTTAAAGAGCTGGCCAGCGCCATCGACAAAGGATCAATCGACCTGATCTATGCCAACCCCTGCGACATCGCCAAGCTAGTAAGAGAAAAATCTTTTACCCCGATTGCAAAACCAGTCGGCACACATGATGAAGCTGTCATCATAATCAAGCAGGACAGCACGATTTCAGAGATCGAATCACTTCCCGGCAATGTAAAAATCGCCATGACCGACGTACCCAATGTCAACACCATCGGCCTGATCATGCTGGAACCGGCAGACATCACACCGGCAGATGTCGAAACCATTACATGTAGCAACTACATCACGGTCGCCAAAGAAGTCATACGCGGCAAAGCAGATATCGGTTTTTTACTCGCCGATGCCTTTGATGAATTTTCCAGCCTGGTTAAAAAACAGGTTAAGCCGCTTATTACCAGCAAGATTCATGTATTGCACCATGCCTTATTAGCCTCACCCGGATTTGCAGACAAACAGAAAAAATTACAGGACGCGCTCATCACCATACAAAACGATGCCACAGGTGCCGACATCCTGAAAAACCTGGAGTTTCAGAGCTGGGAGGCAATGGATAACGACGAAGCGGAATTTCTTATCGATTTGATCGACACGCTTTCCACGAATTAAACAAGTCAAAAATCACAAAGGACTGCACAAAGGAAAAGCAACATGCCTTACACAATGACCATCAGCCCGGACTTCAAACCAGACCTGATTTCCGGCTGGTATATTTTTAATACCTGGCTGCAAAAACAAATTGACGAAAGCATCCATATCGCAATGGTCAACGATTTCAAAGAACTGGCCAACGCCATTGATAAAGATTCCATCGACCTGATCTACGCCAACCCCTGTGACATCACCAAACTGGTCAGAGAAAAATCCTTCACCCCGATTGCAAAACCGCTCGGCGCGCACGATGAAACCGTTATTATCAGCAGTGGAGACAACCCTGCTTCTGATATCGAATCACTCCCCGGCAGCATAAAAATCGCCATGACCGATGTACCCAATGTGAATACTGTTGGCGTGATCCTGCTGGAATCTGCGGACATCACACCGGCAGACATTGAAACCATCACATGCAGCAATTACATCACGGTAGCTAAAAAAGTTATCAGTGGTGAAGCGGATATTGGCTTCTTACTTGCTGATGCTTACGATGAATTTTCCAGCCTGGTAAAAAAACAGATTAAGCCGCTAATGACCAGCAAGATTGATGTGCTGCATCACGCGCTGCTAGTCGCCCCCGGTTTTTCTGAAAAACAACAGGCATTACAGAAGGCTTTGTTATCGATGAAGGATGATCCGGCGGGACAGGATATTCTTAAAAACCTGGAGATAGAAAACTGGGAGCTGATGAACAATGATGAGGCGGAGTTTCTTATTGATATGCTTGATACGCTTACCCCCAACTGACTTTTGATATTACTGAGTCACTCTACACCAGCCCGACAACTTATGTTTTGCGTAGGGTGGGCACTGCCCACCGTTTATCCAATCAACAACATTTAAAACCGGCGGGCAATGCCCACACTACGAAAGTCATACCACATTATTTCATTTCGTTTTTAACTTCTTCCCAGGTCACACCTTTACTTGGCGATGCTTTGTAAGCAGCTACTCTTTCATTCAGTATCTTTCTTTGAGCATCGGTCACTTTTACATCATCATAGTCTATAGCAAAAAGGTCGTCCTCGACTTGGCAAAGACATTGATTTTCAGTATTAATATCTGCATTCATAACTCTCTTCCCAAGCTTTCTTAAATTGTTTTAATAAAAATTAGCACCAAGGTTAACTAGTCACTTACAGAGGTTTCCGAGAAAAAATAAACCAGGGTCAGGCCTTATATTTTATGTAAAACGTAAGGCCTGACCCTCTGTTTTTGACCTCTGTTTTTGTTTCTTTTTTAGCAAAATAAGTGCCGCTTTGAATTGCCGGTGCAGGTGTTTGTTATGTGTTTTATATTTGTATACCTAGCGCCAGCAAAGAAAGACCAACAGCAAATAGAATTAATGCTATCTTAGATTTCTTTTTATCTTTATTGCCTAATTTAGTAAACATTGATTTATAATTGCCATGTTTTTTTGCGCTTCGTAATTGTATGCTCGTTGGTAATAGCACAGCTATAATTATAAAAGTAACGCCAATGTAAGATATTATGTTATTAACATCCATAATTTTAATTTAACATAACAGGCGCTTTTACTAGCGGACTGCTTTATATATTATGAGTAAAAATTAGTAGTATTTATATTATTGTTATGAGTTTTAATGAACTCATGTAATTATCGGCAATTTGTATATACTTGGCTGCCTATTGCAATAAATTAGGGTCAGGCCTTACATTACCTTTTGTTTAAAATGTAAGGCCTGACCCCTCTGTTCTTTTTATATCACGATTGTATGCGAGCTTCACCAATTTGAGGAGCTACATGACTCCCCCATTCTTCAACTACGACTATTAAGTCTCGGTCTATAGTTTCTAAAACCTCATTTACAATACTAGCCAATTCAACTAGTCCCTCATGGTAATTTATTATTTCTTTTTTAAAAGATTTTTCAGATTCATCGGAGGTAAATGTAGTACTTCCACCTTTTAAGGTGCTTAATAACATTGGACTTGGCCCCCGTGGTGCGTAATGAGTGCCTATTGATATTATAAACATTGAATACTGACTATTAACTAATGTTTCTAATATGTCCAAGTCAGAGGGTGTCAGACCTAGACCATACTTATCAATTGTATTTTCTAATCTTTCTGAAAAATCTTTGAAACTCATAGTTAAATATTGAGCCCATGAAATTCCGCTAGTAGTCGGAGCTTTTACTGAAAAATCTAAGTGTGCGATTGTATCAAGATAATTTTTATTAAAAAAAACATCAGGTTTTGTTAAAGTATGATCACCTGATGCGGTATTAGGTGATGCAGCCTTAAACATACTGAATAATGTGCCAAAATGGCGGCGCAATGCAATTGACAATGATCGTAACGCTACCTGTCTCCTATGTTCAAATTGCTTTCTATCTCTGTAGTTTATATACGATTCAAGTAATAAGAAGGTTAAAAAAACCCCTGCTACTTCAGTGACTAAACCACCAAAAATATCTGAATCCCACTCACCATCAAAATAATTACCAAAATATAAGATTACAAATACAATTAAAATAATTAGAAGAGTAATTAGTGGCCATTTAAGGTCTGAAAATGATTCTTTAATATGTTTTGGTATTATCAATTAAGACATCCTAAATCAGATTAATAAAATTGAATTATTATTTTGGGTATAACTACAATTCACGCCCCTAAAAGTCACTTTTTAAAGATGACTTTTAGGGGCTATAAAACAGCTTCAACTTTTACTCTTATTCCCTGGATAAAGCAAGGTTACCAACCTCATCAACAACCGCGCACCAACCTTCTGCTATCCACGTCGTCGAACTGGTTTCGGTAATTAATGCCGGGCCTTTTATTTTCTGATCAATCTTTAAACCAGCTCGATTTATTACTGGCACCAACTTTTCTAAACCCGGCATCGTAATCAATGTTTCCTGCAAGGTTTCTGTCGCTTGCCACGCAGGTAGCTCAAACGACTGTCGTTTTTCAATTGCACGCACACGCAGATTCACCAGTTCTATTTCCACATCAAGGTCATGACCGTAGCTGTCTTTGTGTTTCTGATGGAAGGCCTGTTCGATATTTTGCAAGTTTTGCCACGGGATGTTCAGCGTGTTGCTTTGTCCCTGATAGCGGACATCGATGGTCTGCTTGATGTGTATTTCTGGTTTAGCGGCATCAGATCCTTCGCCTGCTGGCTCAGGATGACAGTGATTAGCGGGGTGACAGGTATTTCGGCTTAATTCACTTTTTGCATGACTGACCAGTTCTAAAAAACTCTGCTTTATATTTTCTGCGTCACAATCTTTCAGACATTTATTGATGGTACGCGAACGTTCGCGGCTGGCATCGGCAGCCAGCATGCCCAGCGCGGATAATACACCGGCGTTTACCGGCACCAGGGCTTTGCTCATCTCCAGTTCTTCGGCCAGCGCGCAGACGTGCAAACCACCGGCACCGCCGAATGAGACCAGGGTGAAATCTTTCGGGTCTTCGCCGCGTTCGACCGACATCACCCGCAGGGCGCGAACCATGTGGTCGTTGACTACAGCGATGACGCCTTCGGCAGCCTGTTCAATACTCAAACCAAGTGGCTCGGCGACACTATTCACTGCGGCGACCGCCGCTGCTTTATCCAGCTGCATGTTGCCGCCAAGGAAGGACTGCGGCAGCAAGCGGCCTAACACCACGTTGGCATCGGTCACGGTCGGGCGTTTGCCGCCTTTGCCGTAACAGGCGGGGCCGGGATTTGCGCCGGCGGATTCCGGGCCGACCAGCAACAGGCCGCCGGCATCGACCTGTGCGATAGAACCACCACCGGCACCGATGGTGTGCATGTCGACCATGGGCACGGCTACCGGATAACCGCCGATTTTTGCGCCGGTGGTAAAACCGATTTCTTTGTCGATGATAGAAACGTCGGTCGAAGTCCCGCCCATATCAAATGACAGCAGACGATCCACAGCCGAGGCAGCGGCAACCGTCTGCGCACCTTTGAGGCCACCGGCCGGACCGGACAATAACAGGTTGACCGGGTAACGCCCGGCCTGTTCTGCGCTGGTGGTGCCACCGGAACTCTGCATGATGGACAATGCGCCGCTTTGTTTACCCTGCTCACCCAGCGCCTGTTCCAGCCGTTGCAGATAACCCTGCATCAACGGCCCGACCTTGGCGTTCAGCGTGGTGGTCATGCCGCGCTCGAATTCTTTGTATTCCGGCAACACGTCAGAAGAACGGCTGATGAACACGCCATCTTCACCAAAATGCTCGATGATGGCCTGCTCGATTTTCAGCTCTTCACTGTCATCAAAAAATGAAAACAGCAGATTGATCACCACCGCTTCAGGCGATAAAGCCTGCAACTGCTCGATCATGCCGGACAAAACCTGAGGCGTTAACTGCTGCAAATGCTCACCCTGCGCGCTCAGACGAGTCGCCACTTCGAGACACAGTTCAGACTCGATCAGCGGCGGCTTTTTTAGCGGCGTAAGATTATAGAGTTCCTGCCGCGCCTGCCGGCCGATAGTCAGCATATCCGCCAGCCCTTTGTTGGTGATATACGCCGTGCGCACGCCCTTGCCTTCGAGCACCGCGTTGGTGGCAACGGTGGAGCCATGCACCACGCTCAACCCGCTGGTACTCACCCCCAACTCGGCGATGCCCTGTAGAATTGCTTTTTCCGGCGCCTGCGGTGTGGACAGCACCTTGTGAATGCGGATGGATTTTGTTTCGTCATCGAACAGGATGAAGTCTGTGAATGTGCCGCCAGTATCGACGCCGAGGAATTTAGCCATGCGGTATTATAAAAGCAATTGCTGCCGATTAGGACATGATTCCTGTTAATTATCCCCCTGTCATCCTGAGCGAAGCCGAAGGATCTTAAAGGTTAATGGTGGCAAGATCCTTCGGCTTCGCTCAGGATGACAGTGAAACAGATAGCAGAGTGATCTGTCGTACAGGAATAAATTCGCCTGCGCTATAAAATTAAATTCTTATAATTTTCACTTACCAAGTAAGCATAAATCAGTAATAATAACGCTCCATGTCCAGCCTTATCTCAGTCAACAATCTAACCCGCCACTACGGTGATTTTATCGCGGTCAATGACATCAGCTTCAAGCTGGCAGCCGGTGATATCCTCGGCTTTCTCGGACCAAACGGCGCCGGGAAATCATCGACCATGCAGATGTTAAGCGGCAATCTGGCACCGACACTGGGCGAGATTTTCATCAACGGCATCGACCTGCTGGAAAATCCAAAAGCAGCCAAAGCCTCGCTGGGTTACCTGCCGGAAAACCCACCCTTATATAAGGAGATGACGGTCGATGAGTATTTGCAATTTTGCGCACGACTGCACCTTATTACGAAATCACAACTCAATAAAGTGTGCGACTCCGCAATTGAGCGTTGCGGCCTGGGGGAAGTAAGACAACGCCTGATCCGAAACCTGTCAAAAGGTTATCAGCAACGTGTCGGCATCGCGCAGGCCATTTTGCATTCACCGCCGGTGATCATTCTCGACGAACCCACGGTCGGCCTCGACCCGATTCAGATTCTGGAAATACGTCAGCTGATGAAAACCCTGGGCGAAAGCCACGGCATTATTTTATGCACGCACATTCTGCCCGAAGTGCAGGCAGTGTGTAACCGCGTACAGATCATCAACAACGGCAAGCTGGTTTACAGTTCAGACATGGATGCCTTATTAAATACGCCGAACACAAAATTCGAGATTACTTTATCCTCGGTGATCAAACGCGACGAACTGAGCGGCCATACGGCGTTCAAAGCCATCGAGATGATCGACGATTATCATTTCATCGCCGAGTCTGATTTTGACGCTGACAAACTCAGCGCCTACATCGTCGAACAAAAGTGGGGACTGACCCGCTTCACCACGCATGAAGTCTCGCTGGAAAAAATATTTATCGAACTGACCGCCGGTGAGGCTGGCACCAGCGCCGCCGAGGAAGCCGCATGATACTGGTGGCATATAAAAAATTTCTGACTAACACATATTCTGTCATCCTGAGCGAAGCCGAAGGATCTATTAGCACTGCGCTCTCAAATAATTACGCTGTAAAAGATTCTTCGACTTCGCTCGGAATGACAACTAATCAGCGGTGCAATAAATGATACTGACCATCGCAAAACGCGAATTTCGCAGCATGTTTCTGTCACCACTGGCGTGGGTGATACTGGCCGTTATTCAGATTATTCTTGCCTGGTCGTTTCTTACCACGGTGGATTATTTTTTCAGCATCCAGTCAGACCTCAGCACCTTAAGCAACGCCCCCGGTGTCACCGACCTGGTCGCCACACCGCTGCTTGAAGTCACCAGTATTATTTTGTTGATGATCATGCCGCTGCTCACCATGCGCCTGATCAGTGAAGAAAAACGCAATAAAACCATCAGCCTGTTACTTAGCGCGCCGGTCAGCATCAGTGAAATCGTCATCGGAAAATATCTCGGCCTGCTGTTTTTTATCGGCACCATATTACTACTGATCATCGCCATGCCGTTATCACTCAGCATCGGCACCGAACTGGACTTCATCAAACTACTGTCCGGCGCACTCGGTCTGTTTCTTATGCTGGCCGCGTTCAGTGCCGCCGGGCTTTATATGTCATCATTGACCGACAATCCAATTATCGCCGCCATGAGCACCTTTGGCCTGTTACTATTTTTATGGCTGCTCAATAACAACACCGGCGACGGCGGCACGAATATTTTAAATTATCTGTCACTGCACACGCACTTCGCACCTTTGTTGCGCGGCATTTTAAATACCAGTGATATCGCTTACTTTTTATTATTTATTGTTGGTTTTATTGTGTTGACGGTAAGGCAACTTGAAACGCAACGTTTGCAATCATGAAAAGGTTAAAAACAAAAACGATTCACCACAGAGACACTGAGTTTTTCTTTGTTAACTGCCCCTACGGCACAACCAACAATAAAAAGTTTTACTCTGTGCCCTCTGTGCCTCTGTGGTAAAAAAAGTTTTTAAGAAACCATGAAACTATCTAACCAGTCACGCCTGCAACTTAACATTCAGAAATTTATTTTTTTGTTGTTGTTCCTCAGCATCATCGGTATGCTGGCCTGGGTCAGCAACCACTACAACCAGCAGTTTGACCTGACGGCGAACAAACGCCACTCCCTGTCCGAAGGCAGCGTCGAGTTACTCAACAAACTGGACAAACCGGTAACGATTCACGCCTACACCACTGACGATGTCACCCGCCAGGCGATACAGGAAATCATCGCACGCTATCAACGCATCAAACCTGATTTTCACCTG
>WFOC01000095.1 GCA_015488295.1 Gammaproteobacteria bacterium | reverse complement strand
TCTATTTACTATGTAACTTTTGCATCGCCTGTTCGAAAGCACCCGATGCCAGCTCCGGCAACACGGCAACCGCGTCATCGATATCCCGGTCAATCAGAATACGATCATCACGCGAGGCGCTGTGCAACACGTAATCGACCACCTGATCCTTGCTGCCGGGATGACCAACGCCAATACGCAGACGATGGAAATCTTTTGTGCCCAGCTGACTGATAATATCGCGCAAACCGTTGTGGCCACCGTGACCACCGCCAGTTTTTAATTTGGCGGTACCGGGCGGCAGGTCGATCTCATCGTGTGCCACCAGCAACTGCCCGGCGGTAAAACGATAAAACGACAACAGGCTCTGCACTGCAATGCCGCTTCGATTCATAAAGGTTTCCGGTTTTAACAGCCAGATATCTTTACCTTCAACAGTAACCCTGGCCACTTCGCCATGAAACTTTTTTTCTGTGCGAAATGTCGCGCCATATTTACGCGCGACTTCCTCAATAAACCAAAACCCGGCATTGTGCCGGGTTTCAGTGTATTTTGAACCGGGGTTACCCAGCCCAACGATGACTTTTAGATCAATTGATCTGGCAGACATAATTACTCGCTGTCGCCACCTTCTTCGCCGGTATCAGAAGCAGGTGCTTCTGGCGCTTCTGGTGCTTCGTTTCCAACTTCTTCAACAACCTTGCGAACATGCATGCTGGCAACGGCTGTGTCGTGGTCTTCGCCCTGTTTCAGCGCTAACACTTCAACACCTTCTGGCATTTTCAGGTCAGACAGGTGAATGATGTCACCGACGTGCATTTCAGAAAGATCAACAGCGATAAATTCCGGAATTTTACCAGGCAGACACTCAACTTCCACTTCAGTCATTACGTGACTGATAACACCATCTTCATGCTTGACACCCGGCGCAACATCTTCACCAGAGAAGTGTAACTGAGAGAAAACATGTACAACTTTCTTCGCGTCAACACGAATAAAGTCCATGTGCATTACTTCGATTTTATAAGGGTGGTGCTGAATGTCACGAATCAGAACATCTTCCTTTTCACCTTCGATGTTCAGTGACAGAACCTGTGAATAAAAACTTTCATCAGGCAGTTTGTGCTGAATGTCTTTCTGTAACAGTGTAATCGACACCGCATCTTTGCCACCACCATAAACAACAGCCGGTAACAGATTTGCGTGACGCAGGCGGCGGCTCGCACCTTTCCCCTGATCTTCACGCAATGTAGCATTTAATTCAAAACTCATGGTTTTCTCCAATAATAAATATTACTTCATTCGCGACCAAATGAAGTTCGTGTGGAAGCTTCCAGAACTTCCGGTTTGATGATCAATTCATCAAATTCTTTCGTAGGGTGGGCATAGCTTTTTTGCCCACCCTGCTTAATCTATGTACATCTCGCTGACAGACTCTTCCATATGTATCCGTCGGATGGTTTCTGCCAGCATCGCCGCTACCGATAACTGCCGGATGCGACCACAGGCCTGTGCTTCTTCGGACAATGGAATGGTGTTTGTTACCACCAGTTCGTCCAGCACAGATTCTGTAATATTTTCTATCGCCCTGCCCGATAACACCGGGTGCGTACAGTAAGCTGATACGCTGGCTGCACCGTGTGATTTCAGCGCTGCAGCGGCCTTGCACAATGTGCCGGCAGTATCGACCAGGTCATCGACGATCACGCAGTTCTTGCCTTCGACATCACCGATAATATTCATCACCTCGGACACGTTGGCCTTGGGACGACGTTTGTCAATGATCGCCAGCTCGGCATCACCCAGGCGTTTCGCCAGCGCTCTGGCTCTGACCACACCACCGACATCCGGTGACACCACCAGCAGGTCGTTGTGATATTTCTGCCAGATGTCTTTCAGCAAAATCGGCGATGCGTAAACATTGTCGATTGGCAAATCAAAAAAGCCCTGAATCTGATCGGCGTGCAGATCGACTGTCAACAGACGATCAAGCTTGACACTGGCCAGCATGTTGGCGACAACTTTTGCCGTAATCGGCACCCGCGCCGAACGCGGTTTACGATCCTGACGCGAGTAGCCGTAATACGGTACAACAGCGGTTACGCGGCGTACCGAAGCACGGCGCATGGCATCGATCATCACCATTAATTCCATCAGGTGGTCGTTGCATGGCTGGCTGGTAGGCTGCACGATAAACACATCGCGACCACGCACGTTTTCCAGAATCTCAGCGCAAATCTCGCCATCGCTGAAAGTCTCTACGCCGATCTTGCCGAGCCGGGTGCCTAAAATTTCAGCAATGCGATTCGCTAGTGCGGGGTTGGCATTGCCTGCAAATATCATCAGCCGGCTTTCGTTATTTTGATTCACTTGCCACTCTCTTTGTAAGCAATGCTCGTATTGACTTTGATGGCGCTAACATTCCTGTTAGCCAGAATCTTTCTGAAACTACGCGGATTGTAGTTCGGTATTTAAATATGGCTGGGCCGGCAGGATTACGAAATACTTCCTGTATTTCGCCCTTCGGGCCATTAGCACAACCCGCTAATGTTCAAAATCGTTCCAGACGATTTTGTTGAACCTGTAACGGTTCAAATCTGCCGTCTTAATCCTTTTAGCTTTTGCACTGCTAAAAGGTTGGCATTTAAAAATTGGCTGGGCCGGCAGGATTTGAACCTGCGCATGCCAGGATCAAAACCTGGTGCCTTACCGCTTGGCGACGGCCCAATTACGCATAAAATTGTTTTAACTTGTAGTGCGCAGGGACTTTATCAAAAACCTGCGCATGCCCGGATCTCACGATCACTACAGGCTGCAGCCTTACCCGTTTAGCAAACTGGGCGACGACTCAATCACGTTATAAAACGTTCTTATAAACCGTGTATTTTATCTCACAGATTTAAAAATCTAAACTAGATTTTTCTGAATCTTTCGATAATAAAAAATGATGCAGCGGCGACTGATTTAATCCTCTTGCAACGAAGCTGGTCCAGCCCCCGATTTCTGCATTTTTGCAGATTTTTTGCAAAATCTCTTCCGCCTGTGCTTTTGTGTCAAAGCCTGCAAACACCGAAGCACCGGTACCACTCATTTTTGCTTTTGAATATTTACCAATTATATCAAAAGCTTGCGACACCATCGGGTAGTTTTTCAACACCACCGGTGTACACACATTCCGCCACTCACGCCGCGAAAGGTCGCATAGTTTGATGGTAGAACAATCCCGTGTCAAATCTGAATTTTCAAACACCTGTTTTGTGGAAACATGCACCGGCGGAATCAGCAGTAAATACCATTTTTCCGGCAGCGAAACCGGGCTTAATTTTTCACCGATGCCTTCAGCGAAGGCAGCAAAGCCACGCACGAAAACCGGTACGTCCGCACCCAACGCCAAACCCATTTCGGCCAGCTCATCGATGGAAAAATTCATACCCCACAATTTGTTCAGCGCGATCAAGGTGGTGGCTGCATCAGAGCTGCCACCACCAAGGCCCGCGCCCATGGGAATCTGTTTGTGCAGAGTAATATCAACGCCGGCATTTTTACTGCCTGTCGAGTTTACCCTCGCATGGCTTTCGCGCAGTAAGCTGGCCGCACGGATGATGATGTCTTCATTTTCCGGCACCGCAAAATCTTCACAGTGGCGAATGATGCGCCCATCAGTTCTCGGTTTGAATTCCAGCATGTCAGCAAAATCAATAAACTGAAACACGGTCTGCAGTTCATGATAACCGTCTTCACGCCGCCCGGTGATGTGCAGCATCAGGTTTAATTTAGCCGGTGCTGGCCAGAGCTGTTTACTCATGTGGTACTAATCTATCAGCCATTGCCGCAACACCAGACGAATATCCAGCGCGGCATTGTCATCACGTGTTAAATAAACAGCGTGCGGTAACAGAACTTTGTTACCAGCATATTTTTTCATCTCCACATTCCAGCCAGCCTGTTTCAGGGTGTGCAACAGACCCTGCTTATTCCAGCTGACAGCATCCAGCGATAAGGTTTTTGTCGGCAGGCCACGCACCCAGTCCTTGACTGCATTCACCGGCAGGCTCACTTTAAGAACCGAGGAAAACACATCATCGATGTTATTGACGATTTCTACCTGGCCATCGGGGTAGCGTATTTCGGCAAAACGGTTATCGCCCTGCACCAGATAATTGCCGGTACCAAACGGTGCGATCAGGCGGATGGAAAAATCCTGCTCGGCCTGCTTCCAGATGATGTCCAGCGTACCGCCGTCATTTTCTGTCTGAATGCCAAGACGGCCACGAATCTCCCAGTTTTTGATCTGCTGTCGCTGTTGCTGTGCCGCCTGCCAGCCGGCAGGCTCATGCTGTGTGACGACCTGCTCTTTAACCGTGGCGCAGGAGGCCAGCATCAACACAGCCAGAGCAGTTGCCAGAAAAGAGGGGGAACGGCGGATCATAGTTATCAGGAAGTAATGGAATTGATGGCGACTTATTGTAGTTATTCTGTTGTGTAAAAACAAACTTAAAGAATTTTTAGTCCGCGAAGGACGCAAAAGATGCGAAAAATGCAAAGGAAATTTTTATTGTCATCCTGAGCGAAGCCGAAGGATCTTGCCGCCATTAACCTTTAAGATCCTTCGGCTTCGCTCAGGATGACAGAAATTATAAATGTTTTTTTGCGTCTTTTGCGTCCTTCGTGGCAAAATACTTTCAAAGTTTTTAACTTCCGCTAAGACTCAATAACAGAACACCGGTTTCTGACCCTATCTTAAGGTTTCAAACGATTCAACGTTTCCTGCAATACCGGGTTGTCGGCATTATTCGCTTTGCCTCTGTTCCAGACTTCGCGTGCTTTTTCTTTCTGGTTTGTGTACCACAGCACTTCACCATAATGCGCGGCAATTTCAGCATCTTCGAGTTTTTCGAAGGCTTTGGACAACCACTTCAAGGCCTCATCCATCTCACCCAGACGGTAACTCACCCAGCCCAGACTATCGAGAATGGCCGGATCATCCGGCACCAGTGCTGCGGCACGTTTGATGTATTCCCGCGCCTCTTTATATCTTGATGTACGATCAGCCAGCGTATAACCCAGTGCATTCAGCGCATTGGCGTTGTCGGGCTCTTTGGAAATAACTTTGCGCAGATCGGCTTCTGTCATATCGAGACGATCAACTTTTTCCGCCATCAAGCCGCGTGCATAAAGCAATGTTGTATCATCGCGTTTTTGCCGCAGCGCTCGGCTGTACATTTCCACACCTTCTTCAAAACGCTTCTCGCTACGCAATATTTCACCCTGTGCAAGATACGCCTTCACCCGCAAATCCCAGTTTGTCTGCTCTTCTGCCAGCGCAGCGAGCTTGGCCAGACCCTCATCCGGCTTGCCCAGCACCGCCAGTAACACGCCGATACGTAACTGCGCATCAAAAGCATATTCACCACTTTTCACACCCAGATAATATGAAACCGCCTGTTTGTCATTGCCCTGATTCTGTGCGATACGGCCAAGATAATAATTTGCCACAGGCACTTTTTTATCAATTTCGATCAGGTAGTTCAGCATCTCGACCGCTTCATCAAGGTGCCTGGTTTCGATATATAACAGCGCCAGGCTCAGGGCGATCTCGCCATCTTCCGGCAGGTTCTCGTGCAAAATTTTATATTGCGCAGTGGCCGCTTCCATCAGACGCTGCTCGACAAGCATGCGTGCATATTGCAAACGCAGGGTGTTGTTCTCCGGCAAATCATCCACCACCTGTTTTATCAGCGCAGCGGCTTCTTCATTTTTACCCTGCGCTGTCAGAATACGCGCCTTGATGATCAGCACTTCATAAAGCGAAGGGTCAATTTCCAGCACCTTATCCAGCAAGACCAGCGCTTCGTCATATTTTTCAAGCTGCGCAGCGTAGCGTGACTGCAATATCAGCAGGTGCTCATTATCGGGGTTTATCTCATTAAGTTTTTGCAGCACCAGATAAGAATCCTCAATGTTGGATTCTTTAGCCAGCAACTGTTTTACCGCCAGCGCTTCACTGGCTGAAGACTCCTTATGCGCTATCAGCATTTTCTCAAAATACGGCACCGCCTTTTCAGGCTGACCCAGTTTAAGATAGGTCACAGCATACATGCGCGACAGATCTATGGCCTCCGGCTCCAGCGCCTGCCAGCGGTTAAGCGCCTTCAGGGTCTCATCATAGTGCCCGCCGTACAGCGCGATATAAGCGGTGCGCGCAGCAATACGAGCGTCTTTAATCGATTTGGAAGCTTCACGGTAATAAGCCAGCGAGGCATCAATATCACCACTGTTGCCGGCAAACTCGGCAACCAGCAGGTTGAACAACATATCGCCATCCAGATTAACCGCCGCTTGCCCGGCCTGCTCACCCGCGTCAGACTCCACCACCTCAACCGCGTCAGAAGGTTTTGCTTCCGCTTTCGCTATCGGCTGTTCATAAACAACCGGCTCATCACCACCACACGCTGTACCACCACCATCAGAACACAGGGTATTACAACCTGTTAACAGCAGCGGAAAACCCAGCAGCAGAAAAAAGGAAGCTTTGAACTTCGAACGAATATCGTGAATAAATTTTAGCATTTTCTAAGGTATCAACCGATTAAATAAAACATCTTTGTATAGTGAATATAACGTATTTTATGTAGACAATTACAATATTAAAGTGTGAAATTAATTTAAATCATCCAAATATTTTGAGGGAAAGCACGGATTCAGCTTGAGTTAAGTGCAGGCATCCCGCAAAATTGCCGGTTTCCCCGTATCTGTACTAACGTAAACCACCTATGTCTTTGATTACACTTGGTATCAATCACAAAACCGCGCCGCTGGATCTGCGCGAACGGCTTGCGTTCACCCCACAATCTTTGCCTGAAGCATTACAGAGCCTGAAAAAACTCAAGCACATCAAGGAAGCCAGCATTTTATCCACCTGTAATCGCACCGAACTTTATTGCGTTACCACTGAAGATAATGACCGGGCAATCATCCAATGGTTCAGTCAGTTTCACGGCCTGGATGAAGAGCAGATAAGAGAACACATCTACCTGCACGCACACGAAGAGACTATTCGCCACGCCATGGAGGTTGCCAGCGGTCTGGATTCCATGGTGCTGGGCGAGCCACAGATCGCCGGCCAGATGAAAGATGCCTACGCCATCGCCAACGAACACGGCACCATCGGCCAGCTGCTGGGCAAGTTATACCAGCGCGCCTTTGCTGTTTCCAAACAGGTGCGCACCGACACCGACATCGGCTCCAGCCCGGTCTCGGTCGCCTTTGCTGCGGTCAGCCTGGCCAAGCAGATTTTCGGCGACCTGAAAAAAACCACAGTGCTGATGGTCGGCGCGGGTGAAACTATCGAGCTGGCCGCGCGCCATCTGCACTCACAGGGCGTGGGCAACATCATCATTGCCAACCGCAGCGTAGAGCGCGCACAAAAACTGGCCGACGAATTTAACGGCGAAGCCATCAGCCTGCAACGCATCAGCGATTATCTGCACCTCAGCGACATCGTCATCGCCTCCACCGCCAGCCCGCTGCCAATCATCGGCAAGGGCACCGTCGAGCGCGCATTGAAACAGCGCAAGCACAAACCCATTTTTATGGTCGACCTTGCCGTGCCGCGTGATGTCGAACCCGAGGTCAATGAACTCGATGATGTCTACCTGTACAGCGTCGACGACCTGCAGTCAGTCATCGAACAGAACATGGAATGCCGCCTGCAGGCCGCTGAGCAGGCACGCGAAATCATCGACGTGCAGGTCAGTCATTTTCTCGACTGGCAACGTTCACTGGGCGCAGTCGATGTCATCGCACAGATTCGGCAGAGCGCACAAAACACCAGCAATGAAGTTCTGGCCAAGGCCAAAAAACAGCTGGCAGCCGGACAAGAACCCGAAGCCGTACTCGAATTTCTCGCCAACACTTTAACCAACAAGTTTTTACATCTGCCGAGCACCAGGCTGCGTGAGGCAAGTCAGAAAAACCGTGACGACATTCTGAATATCGCACAGGATCTGTTCATTAAAAATGATGTCACTGACGAGCCACTAAAATCCGATACAGAAAATTCTGACACGGAAAAATCCCACGCAAAGAAACCCGACGAATGAAAGATTCCATATTAAACAAGCTGCACGGCCTGCTCGACCGCCACGAAGAAATCGCCGGCCTGCTCGCCGACCCCGGCGTTATCAACGACCAGAACCAGTTTCGCGAACTGTCACAGGAATATTCACAGCTGGAACCTGTGGTTAACTGCTTTCAGGAATATAACGAAGCCCGGGAAAACCTGAAAGCCGCTGAAGAGATGCTGAAGGACGACGATGCCGACGTGCGCGAGATGGCGCAGGAAGAAAAAAAAGAGGCCAGTGAAAACATCGAGACACTGGAACTCGAACTGCAAAAATTATTGCTGCCGAAAGACCCGCACGATGAAAGCAACATCTTTCTCGAAATCCGCGCTGGCACCGGTGGCGACGAGGCCGCCATTTTCGCCGGCGACCTGTTTCGCATGTATTCACGTTTCGCCGAACTCAAGCGCTGGCAAATCGAAATCATTAACCAGAACCTGGGCGAACACGGCGGCTACCGCGAGATCATCGCACGCATTATCGGCAACGGTGCTTACTCACAGCTAAAGTTCGAATCCGGCGCACACCGCGTACAGCGCGTGCCGGAAACCGAATCACAGGGCCGGGTGCACACCTCGGCGGCGACCGTCGCGGTACTGCCCGAGATTGCTGATGTCGAGCAGATCGAAATCAACCCGTCTGATCTGCGCATCGACACCTACCGCGCTTCCGGCGCAGGTGGTCAGCACGTCAACAAAACCGATTCCGCCGTACGCCTGACCCACATTCCCACCGGCACCGTGGTGGAATGCCAGGACGAACGCTCGCAGCACAAAAACAAGGCGCGCGCCATGTCGCTGCTGCAGTCACGCATCATGACCGCAAAGATTGAAAAACAGCAGGCCGAACAGGCACAGACACGCAAAAGCCTGGTCGGCAGCGGCGACCGCTCCGAACGCATCCGCACCTACAACTACCCACAGGGTCGCGTTACCGACCACCGCATCAACCTCACTTTGTACAAACTGGATGAAATCATCCAGGGCGACCTGAGCCAGATCATCGAACCACTGATCAACGAATACCAGGCAGAGCAACTGGCCAGTTTATCGGGCGAGTAACACTCGCTGCCAGCGCTGCCATGAACATCCAGCAAGCCCTTGAACAAGCCCGTGAAACACTGAGCAAAAACGGCGAATCTGCCGACATCGATGCACAGGTATTATTAAGCCACGTATTGCAGCGCAATAGTGCACACCTGATTGCCTGGCCGGAAAAAGAACTGGATGAAAATCAGGCCGCTTCCTTTTTACAACTGATAGAGCAACGCAAACAGGGCTTGCCGGTAGCACACCTGACCGGCCAGCGCGAATTCTGGTCGCTGGATTTTTCGGTGAACAACAGCACTTTAATTCCGCGCCCGGAAACCGAAACCCTGGTCGAATTTATTCTGCAAAAATTCGGCGACAGAAAAAATCTGAAACTGCTTGACCTGGGCACCGGCACCGGCGCTATCGCCATTGCGATTGCCAGCGAAAAACCTGCATGGCAAATTTTTGCCAGCGATATTTCCAAACAGGCACTGGCTCTGGCCACAAAAAATAATACGCAACATAAAACAAACATCACATTCATCCACAGTGACTGGTTCAACAACATCAAGCAACACGATTTTGACATCATCGTCAGCAACCCGCCCTACATCGCCGACAACGATCCACACCTGCAAAGCGGTGATGTTCGCTTTGAACCACAGGGCGCACTGACCGCCGGCAAAACCGGCATGGATGACATCAAACACCTATGCGCACAGGCAAAAAAACACCTGCAAAAAAACGGCTGGTTAATTGTCGAACATGGTTATAATCAGGCGCAGCTGGTGGCAGACTGTTTTGCTGAAAATGCCTATGCGCAGGTCGAACAGAGAGAAGATTTATCCGGGCATACAAGAATGACGGCTGGAAAGAAAGTTTAAAGTTGGCAGTCATCAGTTTGCAGTTTAAAGCCTTAAAACCCAGACAACCTTTCAAACATTTTTTTGCTTTATACTGATAACTGCCTACTGCAAACTGACAACTATCTTTTAATATGAAAGACAACGAAATCAATTTCAACGACGAACAACTGCTGCATTACAGCCGCCAGATCATGCTGCCAAAATTTGGCATTGAAGGCCAGCAGCAGTTGCTCAAAGCGCACGTGGTTATCATGGGTGTGGGCGGCCTGGGCAGCCCGGTCGCGATGTACCTCGCCGCTGCCGGTGTCGGCACCCTGACGCTGGTTGATTTCGACACGGTGGATCACAGCAACCTGCAACGCCAGATCATTCACAACATCGACAGCATCAGTGAAAGCAAAGTCAGTTCGGCAGAAAACACACTGCGCAAGATCAACCCCGAAGTAAACATCCACTGCATCGATAAACAGTTAAATCAAGACGAACTCGAAGCATTGATAGACGGCAGCAGTTGCGTGATCGATGCCACCGATAATTTCGACACACGTTTTCTTATCAACCGCGCCTGCTTCTCGCAACAGGTCGCACTGGTATCCGCCGCCGCCATTCAATACGAAGGCCAGATCAGCGTGTTTGATTTCACCCAGGATGACAGCGCCTGCTACGCCTGCCTGTACGCCGAAGACGGTGAAGAAAATACCAACTGCAGTGACAACGGCATCCTCGCGCCGGTAGTCGGCATACTAGGCAGTATGCAGGCGCTGGAAGCCATCAAGCTGATATGCAACATCGGCGACACCCTGAAAAACCGCCTGCTGATTTTCGATGCACTCGCCCTGCAATGGCGCACCATGAAACTCAAAAAAGATGCAAACTGCCCGGTTTGTAAATAAAGGCAGTTGGCAGTTGGCAGTTGGCAGTTGGCAGTTGGCAGTTGGCAGTTGGCAAAAATTTTAAAAAAATTCTGCTGCTTTAAAATGTTTTTAGCTTTAAACTGACGACTGCCAACTAATAACTGCCAACGACGCTTTTAAAATGCTACAAACACTCGAACTCCCCCGCCCTCTGGTCAACAAAATCCTGGCGCACGCACAACAGAACGACAGCATGGAAGTATGCGGTTTGATCGGCAACAGCTCTGCCGGCGAAAAAAATTATTACGCCATCGACAACGTTTCAGAAAATCCCGGCTGCCGTTTTTTAATGGACGCACCACAACAGATTAACGCCATGAAAAAAATGCGCGACAAACAGCAACAACTGTTTGCCATCGTACACTCGCACCCTACCACCAGCGCCGAACCATCACAACTGGACATTCAGGAAAACAGTTATAAAGATGTTTTTTATATCATCATCTCACTGAACACAAAAGGCGTGCTGGAGATGCGCGCTTACACGCAGACGGGGGATACTATGCAGGAAGTTGAATTGATTCTGGAAGATACGTTATAAGAAAGTTGGCAGTTGGCAGTTGGCAGTTGGCAGAAATTTTAAAAAGATTCTGCTACTTTAAAATAGTTTTTCGTTTTTAACTGATAACTACCAACTAATCTTTTCTAATAATAACCCCGACCACCCTGCGCATAATTACTGTATTGATCTGCACGCATCCGCGTGAACTCACGAATTTGTCCATCGGGCTGCATGGTCAGCAGATGATCCCCCGCCAGCTTGTATTTGAAACGCATCAACTTGTCATAGCCATCAACGTTGGCCAGCAGGTATTCATTCTGGATTTTTATCTTGCCGGTCAGGTAACGCGAATTGCTGTCACTCCACAGATAGCGATTGTTTCTGATACCCAGCATCTCGCCGTCCTGTGCCACCCATAAACCATCGAGGTTGGGTTTTTTCAGGCCACAGAATTCGGTGATACAGGGTTTCTGCCGGGGTGCATTTCTCTGTTTGTTTCTGGCAGGTTTGTCCGCCGGTTTTTGCTGCACACGTTTGCTCAATGGCGACTGGCGATATTGCGGTTCAACATTACGCCTGGCAGGCGGCTGTGCTGACGGTGCCAGTTTTGCCAGTGGCGACGACTGCCTGCTTTGCTTGCCCGCTGTTTGATTATTCGCTGTTTCTTTTTCCGGTGGCGGTGCGTTGTAATTAAAATTTTGCACCAGCGGCACTGTCTGCAATGTTTGTGACTGAGAAGAATTGTCTGCCGCAGGTTTTTCAGCTTTCGGATTCCAGGATGACGTTTCCCACGGCTCATTCACCCAGCCAGCCAGCTCATCGCGCGACCAGTAAGCGTCAGCCGGCAAGGCATCATAAGCACCATGACCGTAAGGCGAGCGCGCATAACTTTCCACCGGCAACACGCCCCAGTTCGGGTTGCCCCAGTCAGCACCACTGACAGCGGGCGACGACCACGGTGACTGCAACCACGGCGAACTGCTAAATGGATTACTTCCATACTGACTGGCGAGCGCACGCGCATAGGGATTCGACAGCCCGCCCCAGGACGAGGAAGGATAGCCCCCGTAACGACCATTGCTCGGCAGCCGGTCAAGAATACCCATGGCCACCATCATGTTCAGCATCATCTGCACGAACGGCAACTTGCCGTCGTACTGGTAGAGTTTTACTTCAGCACGTGCCACCTGACTGCTTAAAAACATCAGCAATAAAGCGGCGACCAGCGTTTTTTTACGTGCGTTCAACATTCGATAATTATGCACATTTTTGATGAAACTTGATACGTCATATCATGCTATATTTATTCGCCCGGATTTTCCAGCGTAGGCTCGGATTCAATTTACATCTATAACACAGGCCGGAAAACATGCCGCATTAAATATCCATACGCGCCGTGATAAAAAGCGAATCATGAACATCATTCGCCATATAACTCGCGCCCACTGACAGTCGCTTGCGAAAATAATAACGCCCGCCCGCCATTGTAGAAACCAGCCCATAAGAAAACACCTTCACGTAAGAAACCTGTGCTTCCAGTTCAACCCGGTCTATCAGTCGATGGCGCAAACCAACATCAACAAGGGCGCTGTAATCACTCTTGCTGAACTCGTTCACACCATTATTGGCATACACTTCCGCTTTAACAACGGAGACGTTCGCAAACACATCGGTGTTTTCAACAACCGACGTATGCCCCGTCACCCCAAGCATGGTCACCTTTGAATAGTCCACCTGCACGCCATGAAAATCTCTAAACGTGGTCGAAGCCACCGCCAGCCTCACTGCAAAAGCCGGCGAAAAACTGAGCGACAGAGCAAAACCGATACCATTGCCTTCCACGGCTGTAATTGACCCATTCAGATCAAACGTATCAGAAATATAATCGGCCTGCGCATAGTCGTAACTCATACCTTCTGCCATAGCGCTCGATACAGAAAACACAACACTGCCCGCCAGAACACCATGACAGATGATTTTTTCAAGCTTCTCGAAAATATTTTCCATAAACAAACGCACGGCGCTTACGATCTTCTTCTGAACGACCAGGTAAAATAAAATGTCGCCACTTCATTACCACCCACATCTCTGCCCGTGGTTTTTACCGTGATCGCTACAGTATCTTCCGCCTGCTTTAACTGCGCGAGGGTTTCATAAATTCTGCTGTACTCGGTGCAGGTGAAAGTGGTTTTTGATTGCGCCTTTTTTACAAAATCTACTTTCAGGTTAACGATAATCAATGCCACGTCAGCATCAAAATCTTTCAGCGCCAGCATAACAGGCGCAGCGGTAGACAATTCTGCCGCCATGCTCTGCACCGCAAAATACATCGAGTTGAAAGGATTTTTATTGCGCCAGCGAAACGGCACTTCGGCAACAGATTTTTCTTCGTCCAGCTGCACCAGGCGAATACCACTGATCAAACCCATGGGCAAACTTTTCAGATAGAAAAGTTTTTGTTTGAATGGTGAAAGAAATTGTTCTCTGAATTTTATCTGCTGTGGGGACAACATGCGTTTGTGCTATTCAGTTTTTTGCAGGATGAACATTCTTTCATGCTCACCCTGCGTGTGGACTTAAACTTTTTCCAGCGTGTTTTCATCGGTGTGATGAAAAATCGCTTCGTTGATCGGTATCCACAGCTGCGTATCCTGCTTATAGCTGAACTTGCCATCATCGTGAACAGTCACATCCAGCACATATTTCATGGTCTTGTAGGTTTCATCAAGAAATTTGTTTGACAGGATGCCGTATGTATTCGAATCCACTTCAGCTTCCAGGTGAAAACTTTTAGCATCGGCTTCGGCATCACCACCGGCATTAATCACCACGCCACGAGGCACCATAAAACAACGCAGCACCTGTTTGTTTTCCGCATCCCACAACCAGTAACCCAGCTCTTCATGAAAAGCTTCGTCTTCACCTATTCGCCAGGCATTCATTGAATAACGCAAACCGTACAGCGTCTGCGGGCCATTATTGACCGGGCCTAACGGTTCAAAAATAATTTTTTCGCGAAACCTTGTTTCTGTTTCCTTACTTTTAATCCTGGAAATATCGATACCCTGGTCACCCTGCCAGGTGCCGGCCAGTGCGGCTAATGGCCCCAGGTTTTTTATAATCTCGTCACTCATCACACTCTCCTCATTGTAGGCCTGCATAAGCGATAGTCTTGCTGGCGTGTTTATATTTCTGTCTGCAAAACTGCCGGCAACGCTATCGCTTATGCCGACCTACAGCTGTTATTTGTTATGGTGCCGACAGTATGATTGCTTCACCCGCCTGTTCACTCGCTAATCTCGATAACATCGCATATAACTCTTCGTTATCACCGCTGTCACAAACCCACTGCTTGGCATCTTCATCATAATTAAAATGAAAGCCACCTGATATGGCCGCCATCCACAGTTGATTCATCGCACCCTGTTTACTAAAGATAATCTTGCTGCCGTTTGCGAACTCCAGCGTCAGCACACCACCGATCTCGTCGTAGTCGATATCCGCACCGCTGTTGTCGATTGCATCCTGGATGTCTTCGATGGTCTGCTCGGCGATTTCCTGAAATTCTGATTCGTTCATATTTAAAACCTTAAAGATTAGAAGCTAATTCACCACAGAGGCACAGAGATCACAGAGGTCCTTATTGTTAATACGCCTACGGCGTATTAAACAATTATTAAGTTTTTCTCTGTGCTCTCTGTGCCTCTGTGGTGAAAAAGTTTTTCATTTCATCTTGTTGCGAATAAGTTCATTCACCTGCGCTGGATTGGCTTTGCCTTTCGACATTTTCATTACCTGGCCGACAAAGAAACCCATCATCTTGTCCTTGCCGCCTTTCAGCTCTTCGAACTGCGACGGGTTGTTGGCGATAACTTCATCGACAAAGGCTTCGATAGCACCGGTGTCGGTGATCTGTTTCAGACCTTTGCTTTCGATGACTTCGTCCGCACTGCCTTCACCGTTCCACATCGCGTCGAGCACGTCTTTGGCAATCTTGCCAGAGATAGTGTTGTCCTTGATGCGCACCAGTAATAACGCGAAGTCTTCAGCATCGATGCTGATCGCATCTATCTCGATTTCTTCGCGGTTTAAACGCGCTGACAGTTCACCGGTGATCCAGTTGGCGGATAATTTTGCATCGCCGGTTTTTTCGGCAACGATTTCAAAATAATTCGACAAAGCAACCGAGGCCGTAATCACACCGGCATCATAAGCCGACAGGCCAAGCTCATCGATAAAACGCTGCTGTTTTTGCTCTGGCAGTTCCGGCAATTCCGCCTTCACCTGCTGGCGATATTCTTCGGTGATCACTACCGGCAGCAGATCGGGATCCGGGAAGTAGCGGTAATCGTTGGCCTCTTCCTTGCTGCGCATGGAGCGGGTTTCGTTTTTCACCGAATCATAAAGACGGGTTTCCTG
>WFOC01000094.1 GCA_015488295.1 Gammaproteobacteria bacterium | reverse complement strand
GTGTATAAGAGACAGGTGCTGGGTTACAACGGCGCAGGTAAATCGACCCTGCTGCGTATCATGGCTGGCGTGGATACCGACTTCATCGGTGAAGCACGCCCTGCTTCGGATTTACGCATCGGTTACCTGCCGCAGGAACCGCAGCTGGATGAAAACAAAGATGTGCGCGGCAATGTCGAAGAAGGCCTGAGCGAAATTATTGAGGCGCAGCAACAGCTGGAAGGGGTTTACGCAGCCTATGCCGAGCCGGATGCAGATTTTGATGCGCTGGCCAGTGAACAGGCGAGACTTGAGAACATCATCCAGGCCGCCGACGCGCATAACCTCGACAACAAACTTGAAGTGGCGGCAGATGCCCTGCGCATGCCACCATGGGATGCTGATGTCAGCAAACTGTCCGGTGGTGAGCGCCGCCGCATCGCTTTGTGCCGCCTACTGCTTTCATCGCCCGACATGCTGATTCTCGATGAGCCAACCAACCATCTCGACGCAGAATCCGTCGCCTGGCTGGAACGCTTCCTGAAAGAATACGCCGGCACGGTAGTCGCCGTTACTCACGACCGTTATTTTCTGGACAACGTTGCTGGCTGGATTCTGGAACTCGACCGCGGCCACGGCATTCCCTGGGAAGGCAATTATTCTTCCTGGCTGGAACAGAAAGAAGCACGCCTCGCCACCGAAGAGAAAAAAGAAGCCAGCCGCCAGAAGACCATCAAAGCCGAACTGGAATGGGTGCGCTCCAACCCGAAAGCGCGTCAGGCAAAAAGCAAGGCACGTATGCAGCGTTTTGAAGAACTGTCGTCAGCAGATTATCAAAAACGTTCTGAAACAAAATCGCTCTATATTCCACCCGGCCCTCGCCTGGGTGAACTGGTGATCGAAGCCAATAACATCAGCAAAAAGTTTGGCGACAAACTGTTGTATGAAGATCTGAGTTTCAATCTACCGCGTGGCGGCATCGTCGGCATCATCGGTGCCAATGGCGCGGGTAAAACCACGCTGTTCCGTCTCATCACCGGCGAAGAAAAACCCGATACTGGAGAATTCAGGGTTGGTGAAACCGTGCAGATTGCTTACGTCGATCAGTCACGCGACAACCTCAGCGGCAACAACACGGTATGGCAGGAAATTTCAGACGGGCTGGATAACATCACCATAGGCAACTACACCGTGCCATCACGCGGTTATGTCAGCCGCTTTAATTTTAAAGGTGAAGACCAGCAGAAATTTGTCAAAGACCTGTCCGGTGGTGAGCGCAATCGCCTGCATCTGGCCAAGCTGTTAAAAAGCGGCGGCAACCTGTTGCTGCTCGACGAACCGACCAATGACCTGGACGTGGAAACCCTGCGCGCACTGGAAGAAGCCATCCTCGACTTCCCCGGTTGTGTGGTTGTTATCTCACATGATCGCTGGTTCCTGGATCGCATCGCAACACATATACTCGCGTTTGAAGGCGACAGCAAAACCACCTGGTTTGAAGGCAACTACACCGAATATGAAGCTGATCGTGTGCAACGTTTAGGTGAAGATGCGGTGATCAACCCACATCGGATCAAGTTCAAAAACATCACGTAGATCAGGCACGGCTCCATAATCTGGTGCCAATAAACAAAGCTACGGCGGGCGGTGCCCGCCGTGCAAAAGCGCTCATAAACGTAGCCCCGGTTCTTTTATTGAGCCTGCAACGCAGGTCGGGCACTGCCCGACATAACACGCAATCGTCAGAACAAAGTATAAATAAAAGGCGCAATTGAAGAACCCGGCCCCAGCACCAGCAGCGCACCCAGTAACGCCATAATCAATACAACCGGGAACAACCAGTATTTTTTTCTGGCACGCATGAATTGCCAGAGGTCAGTCAGAAATTCCAGCATCAGAAAGGTTTCTCCAGATCATCGGCTTTAATCGCCTGACTCTGTTCACGGTAGGAATCTGCAGCAGCATCCAGTTTACGATTCAGCGGATCATTAGCAAACATTCTCATCACCAGGCCAAGTGGCGTAATTAAAACAAAATAGATAATCGACAGAATCAGCGGTGTCATAATTTTATGCATCACCTGACCAAATCGCATCCAGACATTATATAGCGGAGTCAGCGTTTTTGGTAACAATAGCCCCCATCCCGCCCACAAAGCAGAATAAACAAAAACACTGGTATTCATTTTTGAACCGGCAAGCCATGGAAAAAACAAACCAAATATCAGTGAGACCATGATGCCGGTGCTCAAGGCAAACTGACGAAGCTGTTTTGCGCTAACATCATTCACAAGCTGCTCACCGGTTTTATCATCATATACTGGCACAGGCTTTTTTTCCGGCTGTTCAGTTTTAAGCACAACAAATGAACCAATCGCCAGAACATCCATATCTGTTTTCAAAAAACAACGCAGCGCATCACCCGGTGATTCAACCACTGGTTCACCACGTACATTAAACGAAGTATTGATCAGCATCGGGCATTGCGTTAATTTCTCAAACCTTGTTAGCAAACGATAAAACATGGCATTCGATTCAGCAGACACTGTCTGCACCCGCGCACTGTTGTCAACATGGGTAATCGCCGGCACCTGCGAACGTTTTTTTTTCAGACGGGCAAACCCCTGCACACAGTCAGCCGCTGCATCATCAACACATTTATCTTTTTTCAGTTGTGCCACAAAAAGCATATACGGGCTTTTAATATTTATCTCGAACCATTCCGCTGCTTTTTCCTGTAACACTGCTGGCGCAAACGGCCGAAAAGACTCACGGTTTTTTATTTTAAGGTTTATTATCGACTGCATCTCCTCACTACGCGGGTCGCCTAAAATAGAACGGTTACCCAGTGCACGCGGACCAAATTCCATCCGCCCCTGAAACCATCCAACAACCATTTCTTTATCAAGATATTCAGTCACAACATCAAGCAAGGCTTCGGTTTCATATTTTTTATAAACCATATTTTCTGACAACAGAATTTTTTCTATGGCTTCATCATCATACTCTGTGCCCAGCAACGCCCCCTGCATGTGATCAGATTGCGCTGCCATTCCAGGCTTATTCAGGTACTGAAACCACGCTATATAAGCAGCGCCCAGTGCGCCACCTGCATCACCAGCTGCCGGCTGCACCCAGACATTTTTGAAAACACTTTCTTTTAGCAGACGACCATTTGCTACACAGTTCAAAGCAACACCACCGGCCATACACAAGTTTTCAACACCAGTCTCTTTGCGTAGTGTTTTCGCCAGCCGCAAAACAATTTCTTCTGTGACAACCTGTATAGACTTTGCGATATCCATGTCACGCTGCCTCAGCTCAGATTCTGGCTTTCTTGGCTCACTCCCGAACAGTCGATGAAATTTTTTACTGGTCATGGTCAGACCGGATGCAAAATTAAAATATGACATGTCCAGACGAAAACTGCCGTCTTCTTTCAAGTCCAGCAGGTGCTCCAGAATCAGATCAACATAGCGAGCTTCACCATAAGGAGCCAGTCCCATCAGTTTATATTCACCGGAGTTAACACGAAAACCTGCGTAATAAGTAAACGCCGAATACAACAAACCAAGTGAATGCGGAAAGTTTATCTGCCACAACGGTTTCAGCTGATTGCCTTCACCCAGCCAGGCTGTCGTGGTCGCCCACTCACCAACACCGTCAAGACAAAGAACCACCGCCTTATCAAAAGGGCTGGCATAATACGCCGAAGCAGCATGCGCCTGGTGATGCGAGCTGAACAACAACGCAGGCAAATCTTTAACCTCACACCGGGCAAGCTCACTCAATGAATCACGCAGCAGTTTTTTCAGATAAAGTTTTTCCTTTAGCCACACCGGCATCGCTTTGATAAAGGCCGGCAAACCCACAGGGGCTGTTGCCAGATGTGTTTCCAGCAAACGCTCGAATTTCAAAAAAGGTTTGTCATAAAAAACAATGTGATCAACTTCGCTTAAAGAAATACCTGCCCGGCCGAGACAAAATTCGACAGCATGCACAGGAAAATCCGCATCATGGCGTTTGCGAGTAAAGCGCTCTTCCTGAGCAGCTGCAACAATTTCTCCATCACACAGCAATACAGCTGCACTGTCGTGATAATAAGCAGACAGTCCCAGAATATAGATCATCGTAATTTTGTATTCGTTATTTTTTCAGCGAGATATTGAGCAACATGCTGATGCCCCAGCGGAGTCAAGTGTCCCTCATTGGGATAATACATATTTTTTTCACCCTTATCATGCAAGTCTCTCAGATGTGATGCAAGATCCATCAGCTGTATATTAGAGGTAGCAAAAAAAGACATGGTGTAGCGGCGAAAATATTCCTGATACTGTGCCGACAGGCTTGCAGGCTGTTCCACATAAGAACGCCCCGGCAGCAAAACCACGTTTAAACGGGCATTGTTTTCAGTAACGATTTTATTAATCTCTAGAACCAGCCTGCTGAATAATTCAAGCGAGTCAGAAAATCGCTGTGCCATTGCTTCATCAGATAACTGAACATTTTTCTGAAACAAGCCCAAACGCCTGCTAATCTCCAGCCCTGCAAGCCAGTCAGAAAAAGCATACGACGAACGGGTTTCACCAAGAACAATACTGGAAACACTGTCTTTACGCGTAAGCGCTGGCTTTGGTGTAAGCGGCACCGGCGTATTATGCAGGGCAAGCTTTCCACCATCCAGCTTGAAATAGGGTTTGGCATGTTCTGCCTGTAACGGATAGTCGCGCATATTGTCAAAAATATCGTTACCCAGATAAACCACCAGAATAACTTCTGATTTAATCGCATCTTTCAGTCTGTGCAGTAATAACAACTGCTGATCGGTGCTGTACCCGGGCACACTGTAATTGCGAAAAACCCGGCCAACCTTGCTATTTGAATTCAGCAAAGCCATAAAAGTCTCATCATCATTTACCCCAAGACCAAAACTGAAACTGTCACCAATAATTGCGTAGTCAACATCTTGAGGCTGCGCATCTGTGCCACGAAAACCTTCCTGGTTTACCGTGTAGGCAGCATCGTAATCATAGTGATGATGTTTTCCTGACCAGAGCGGTTTTAACTTCCAGCCAAGTTGCGCATCATAAAGAATCATTCCCGGTGTCATTTGTTCACTGGAACGGATTTCATGCTCGAACGACTGACGCTGGTATTGCAACGCCCATTCAGCCACAAGCAGACTGACACTCAGGCTGATAATTAAACTAAGGAAGATAAAAAGTTTTTGAGGTTTTCCGGATGTTTTGTCTTTCACAAAAGAAAGCCCAGTAACTGAAGAAGGTGAATATTCTAATGTTTAGCCACTGGATGCAAGCAAAGTATAAAACCCGTCAATAACACTGAAACCATAAGCCATGTTATTTGCATCCGCCGTTTCTTCACTGTAACAGATACGACCCAGTACTTCCTGAGAACGGTCATCGGGAAAACGCAGTAGAACCTGCACCCGGTCTTCCAGTTCAAACTTTACATCAGAGATAAAACGGAAGCCGCCCTTGCCAATATTTTCGATATAAAATGACTTATGAGAAAGATTGTTCTGCACTTCACCATTAACAATCAGAATCTGTATACAGTACCCTTCCGCTGATGCCCTTTCCTGATTACGCGCCATATTTCTATACTGGTTGTTTGAATTACTGATTGAGTATAGTGAAAAATATCAAAGATATACGACGAAAAAAAACTTTTGGATGAACGGTATATTTTGCTTTACCGGAAGAAATGAGCAGCGCAAATTTCCAGATTATTTATCAGCTGTATTCAGCGCCCGCAGGTGATCCAGCTTCTGTTTTATTTTGGCTTCCAGGCCACGGTCGACAGGCTGGTAATATTGTTTCTCACCCATCGCTTCCGGAAAATAAGTTTCACCGGCGGCAAAGGCATCATGCTCATCATGCGCATAACGGTAATCCTTGCCGTAACCCAGCTCTTTCATCAGTTGCGTTGGCGCATTTCGCAGATGTTCCGGCACGTCCAGCGATGCCGAATTTTTTGCATCCGCCATCGCCTCTTTGTAAGCAAAATACACCGCATTACTTTTTGCGGCGCAGGACAGAAAAACAATAGCCTGTGCAATAGCAAGTTCACCTTCCGGACTGCCGAGACGTTCAAAGGTCTGCCAGGCATCCAGCGCCAGTTGCAGGCCACGCGGATCAGCGTTGCCGATATCTTCCGAAGCAATGCGCACTACGCGGCGAGCAATATACAGCGGATCACAGCCACCATCGATCATTCGGCAAAACCAGTAAAGCGCGGCATCAGGATTGCTGCCGCGCACTGATTTATGCAGCGCTGAAATCTGTTCATAAAAAAGATCACCGCCCTTGTCGAAACGACGCAGGGTTTGCGAGGTGACATTCTGCACAATATTTTTATCGATTTTGCACGACGTTGAAGAATCGTTTTCTGTCTCGGCCAGGTCACAGGCAATCTCCAGAAAATTCAGCGCCCGTCGTGCATCACCGTCGGAGACCTGCGCCAGCAGTTGCAAGGAATCGTCATCGATGGCGACGTTCATCGCCTTTAACTGTTCATCATTTTGCAGCGCTGTTTTGATAACCGCCGATAAACTTTCTTCACTCAACGATTTTAAAACATAGGTTTTAACGCGCGACAGCAGCGCATTGTTTAATTCAAACGAGGGATTTTCTGTGGTGGCACCAATGAAAAAGATAGTGCCGTCTTCCACGTATGGCAGAAAAGCATCCTGCTGCGATTTATTAAAACGGTGCACCTCATCGACAAACAGAATGGTCAGCTCGCCCTGTGCCTGCCACTGTTTTGCCTGGGCGATGGCTTCACGAATATCTTTCACCCCGGAAAGCACTGCTGACAGATTAATAAAATGTGCCTGCACAGAATTGGCGATAATTTTCGCCAGTGTGGTTTTTCCGGTGCCGGGCGGCCCCCAGAAAACCATCGAGTGCAGCATCTGGTTTTCGATTGCCTGGCTTAAGGTTTTTCCCGGGCCGATGATATGTTCCTGACCGATATATTCTGCCAGAGTTTGCGGACGCATCCTGTCGGCGAGTGGCCGGTAAGGTTGCGCGTTTTGTTCAGGGAAGAGTTCGCCGGTCATGACATACTCATAAGCTAGCCGCCAAAAACGTCTACTCCTTCGGGTGGAATAAATTCGAAGATTTCTTTCGCCAGTTTTTTGTTGGCAGCGATGTCTGAAAACACAATATCAGTGACCTGTTCAAACTGGTCGTGCAACTGCATAAAGCGCAGACCCTTGTCATCCAGCCCGATCACGATCTCACCGAAATCGGATTCACCGGATTTGCTTTCCAGCTTTAAACGATACACACCGTTTTTCTCATCAATCGGCGTAACCCTGAAATTTTTATGCAGAGTCGAACTGTCCTGCAGTAAAGACATCGGTGTCGCCGGCAAACCGGACGACTGTTTCTGCACCGTCACCTGCTGCAGATCAACATCATAAATCCAGATTTTTTCACCATCAGAAACAATCACCTGCTCGTAAGGGGTTTTATAATTCCAGCGAAATAACCCCGGACGCTGCAGATAAAACTCGCCCTCGGTCTGCTGCAACACCTCACCATCATACGCCCGCAAAGTCTGCTGAAACCCTGCTTCCAGGGTCTGCGTCTTAGCTAAAAAATTCTCCAGATAAACTTCCCCTGTTGATAGTTTTTTTTGCTCTGCGAGCACACTCGTAGAAGAAAATATAAAAAACAAAAAGACGTTTATAAAAAACAGTCTCACCAGTATGTTTTTGCGTTCATTTTTCACTTTTCGCTTTTCACTTTTCACTGTTTATTCCGGTGGCGGCGGAGCCAGCACTTCCCGCGAACCATTGGACTGCATGGCACTTACCACACCCGCTGCTTCCATCTCTTCGATCATTCTGGCTGCACGGTTGTAGCCGATTTTCAGCCGACGTTGCACATAGGAAATTGAAGCCTTGCGCGTTTGCGTAACGATGGCCACAGCTTCATCATACAAAGCATCCATATCTTCACCACTGCCATTGGCCGGTTTTTCACCCGGCAGCATGGTGGCGCTTTCCTGAGTAATCTCTTCGATGTAATCCGGCTCGTTCTGTTCCTTGAGAAAGGCCACCACGCGATGCACTTCGTGGTCATCAACAAAGGCACCGTGCACGCGCACCGGCAGGCCACTGCCCGCTTCCATGTATAACATGTCACCATGACCGAGCAGGTTTTCCGCGCCCATCTGATCAAGAATGGTGCGTGAGTCCACCCGTGATGAAACCTGAAACGCGATGCGCGTGGGGATGTTGGATTTGATCAGGCCGGTGACCACATCAACCGATGGCCGTTGCGTCGCCAGAATCAAATGAATACCAGCGGCGCGTGCTTTCTGTGTGATGCGTGCGATCAGCTCTTCAATCTTTTTACCAACCACCATGAACAGATCGGCAAACTCATCGACCACCACCACGATGTATGGCAGTGGTTGCAATTTTTGCGGTTGCGCGCCCGGTGGGTTGGTGTCCGGATTGAAGGTCGGGTCTTCGATAGGTTCGCCAGCTTCGATGGCATCTTTTACCTTGCGGTTGTAACCGGCGATGTTTCGCACGCCGAGGCCGGACATCAGTTCATAACGACGCTCCATCTCGCCAACACACCAGCGCAAAGCGTTGGCCGCTTCTTTCATGTCGGTGACCACCGGTGTTAGCAGATGCGCGATGCCTTCGTAAACATTCAGCTCCAGCATTTTTGGATCGATCAGGATCAGCCGTACTTCATCCGGTTTCGCCTTGTATAACAGGCTGATCAGCAGTGCGTTAACACAAACCGATTTACCCGAACCGGTGGTACCGGCCACCAGCAGATGCGGCATCTTGCCCAGATCGGCCACCACCGGATGGCCAGCGATGTCCTTGCCCAGACCCAGCGTCAGCGGCGAGGCAGATTTATCATATTGCGTGGACATGAGAATTTCACTTAATGAAACGATCTCACGATGCTCATTCGGAATTTCCAGACCGACGCAGGTTTTACCGGGAATGACTTCCACCACCAGAATGCTCGGCACCGAAAGCGAACGCGCCAGATCTTTCGACAGCGCGGTGATCTTGCTGGCCTTGATGCCAGGTGCCGGCTCCATTTCAAAACGGGTGATGACCGGACCGGGATGTACCGCGACCACTTCGACTTCGACACCGAAATCGGCCAGTTTGATCTCGACCAGCCGCGACAGAGCTTCCAGCGCCTCGGTAGAAAAACCTTGCTCCTGCGGCTGCGGCGGATCGAGTAAGCGCAGGGCCGGCAGCTCGGAATCCGCCGGTGCTTCGAACAGCTGGATCTGTTTTTCTCTGTCCATGCGCTCGGAGATTTCGACTTTTTTCATCACCGGCTCGATGCGTACTTCCTTGCCGCCCCTGGCCTCACGCGCTTCCTGTTTTTTCTTCACCGCCGCGACCACTTCCTGGCGCTGTTGTTTGGCCTCCTCACCCGCCTTGATGGTCTGCCGGTTTTCCAGCATCTGCACGATGCGCGTGGTCACCCAGTAATAGGCCACCATCGCGCCATAACCGATGGTATCGATAACGCGAAACCAGGACAGGCCGCTGAACAGGGTGATACCGGCGAGGAACAGCGCCAGCAAAATCAGGGTTGAGCCGAGCAGCCCCAGCGAACTGGCCATGGCATCACCCAGCCAGCGACCGAGAATGCCGCCACCATCCAGCGGTAGCGCGCCGTTGGTGGTGGCAAAATGCATGCTGGTCAGGGCGCAGCCCATCGCTACCGTGACAAAAAAGCCCGCCCAGCGAATACCCAGCTCGTGGTAATCGATGTCTTTATCCACTTCGATGTGATTGCTGCGCAGCACCAGCCAGCCGCTGTAGGCGATGATGACCGGGAAAAGATAGGAGAGATAACCGAACAGGTTATACAGCACATCGGCAAACCAGGCACCGACGATACCAGCGGCATTGTGCACCGATTCGCGATCACCGGTATACGACCAGCCGGGGTCGGCAGAGTCGTAGGTAACCAGCGCGGTAAACAGAAACAAGGCCAGCGCCATCAACACCAGCATAGCACCTTCACGCAGGCCGCGCTGCACTTGCGTGACGATCACAGCACTGTTTTCCGGGTTTGTTGTTGTTTTTGTACGGCGTGCCTGGGCCAATTTCGTTCCGTTTTTGTTGTAGATTTTCTCTAATGGTTGCGCCAGATTATACCCTTGATTCAATGAAAATATCAGGGTTTTAAAAGCACAGAAAACGATGTCATCAAAGATGAAGTTGGCAGTTGGCAGTTATCAGTTGGCAGTAAAAACAAAACCAATGCTTATGCTGCAATCACGGGATTTCCGGTTTTTTCTTTTCACTGATAACTGCCAACTTTTTTTCATAACCTAAAACGCGATTTCACGCTGCAGCACTTCATCCACTACCCCGCCCTGATGCACTGCCATGGCGCGATACAAGGCCTGTTCCGGCGCTGATTCAGAAGCCGCCATCGCTGCCAGATCAGCACCGGCAAGCAACTGCACATACGGCAATATCACCGAAGACAATGCCTGTGATGAGGTACGCGCCACGGTCGCTGGCATATTGGGCACCGCAGAATGAATCACGCCGTGTTCGATGTAACACAGCTGCTCGCTCGAAGTGGTGCGAATGCCTTCAACACAGCCGCCCTGATCAATCGCAATATCGACAATAACGCTGCCGGCATGCATGTTTTTCACCACCGACTGCTTCAGCACCACCGGTGCGCGGCGACCGGCGAGTAATACCGCGCCGATAACCAGGTCTGCTTCCAGACACAAGGTTTCAACAATTTCCGGCGTGGACAGATGTGTAGTGATGCCCGGATATTGCTGCTGCAGGGCACGTAACTTGCCCTCATCCAGATCCAGCACATCCACTTTTGCACCCAGCGCCACTGCCACTGCCAGCGCATGACTGCCCGCTACCCCGGCTCCCAGAATCACCACACGCCCCGCATCAGCTCCCTCAATTCCGCCGAGCAAAACACCACGACCACCTCGATTTCTGAATAGCATGCTGGCACCGCGAATGGTCGCAATACGCCCGGCGACCTGACTCATCGGTGTCAGCAACGGCAGCTGACCACTTTCATCAACCACCGATTCAAACGGGATCGCACTCAGGCCAATGTCACACAGATGCTGCACCAGTGTTGCATCTGCCGCCAGGTGCAGATAGCTGAACAGGATGCGATCGCTGCGCAGCAAAGTCAGATCCTGCGCCAGCGGCTGCTTCACCTTGACGATGAGCTGCGCCAATCCATACAAATGCTGCGCATCATCGACCAGTTCTGCTCCCGCCTGCTGGTATGCACTGTCGAGATAACCGCTGTGGATGCCGGCACTTTTCTGCACGAACACCGTGTGCCCGGCCTCGACCAGTGAACGACACGCAGCCGGCGTTAAAGGCACACGGCCTTCGCCGGTCATTATTTCCTGGGGAATTCCTATTTTCATAACTTCAGACAACGCTGATTTATTATTCTTGACTGTCTCTCTGACATCGGTTGCAAACGCTCGTTCCTGCCCTCATAGCGGGAAACACATAAAACTTTTCACAGAAACAATTGTCATTAAGATTTGCTAATATATGCGACCTGAGTGAAAGCCACAACTTTTAAACACATAACAATTTTCAGCTGGAGAAAAACATGAGTGAAGCGCAGCACGCACGTCTATTAATTCTTGGTTCGGGCCCCGCAGGTTACACCGCTGCGGTTTACGCTGCACGTGCCAATCTCAACCCTGTCATTATCACCGGCATGGAAATGGGTGGTCAGCTGACCACCACCACTGAAGTCGACAACTGGCCGGGCGATGCCGAAGGCGTTCAGGGACCAGAGCTGATGACACGCATGCAGGCACACGCCGAGCGTTTTGGCACCGAAATCATTTTCGACCACATCAACGAAGTCAATCTTGAGAACCGCCCGTTCAAGCTTTATGGCGATTCAAACAACTACACCTGTGACGCATTAATCATCGCCACCGGTGCCAGCGCCATGTATCTCGGTCTGGAATCCGAAGAAGCCTTCAAGGGCAAGGGCGTTTCCGCCTGTGCAACCTGCGACGGCTTCTTTTACAAAGGCCAGAAAGTAGCTGTTATCGGCGGCGGTAATACCGCGGTTGAAGAAGCCCTGTACCTGTCCAACATCGCCGACCACGTTACCCTGGTACACCGTCGCGATGCGCTGCGTTCTGAAAAGATCCTGCAGGACAAGATTCTGGAGAAAGCCGAAAACGGCAACATCACTATCGAATGGGACAGCCAGCTTGATGAAGTGCTGGGTGATGACAGCGGCGTGACCGGCATGCGCATCAAAAACGTCAAAGACGGTTCAACAAAAGACATCGATCTGCAGGGCGTGTTTATTGCCATCGGCCACAAACCGAACACCAGCATCTTCGAAGACCAGCTCGACATCCGCAACGGCTACCTGGTCGTTAAAAGCGGCAGCAACGGCAACGCCACTGCGTGCAGCATCGAAGGTGTCTTTGCTGCCGGCGATGTGACTGACCATGTTTATCGCCAGGCGATTACCTCTGCCGGCACCGGCTGTATGGCGGCACTGGATGCAGAACGCTATCTGGACGACATCATCTGTAAAGACCTGGGTAACTGCGCCACCTAATCATTGTGCATTGTATGTTTTAAGTCGTAAGTTTTCTGTTACCTTGTAACTTAAAACTTACGACTTTATTACAATGAAAATCGTTTTCACTGACAACATCGCCAGTGTTCCCGCCGAACAGTGGAACGCTTTGGCAGGCGATGCCAATCCCTTTATCCAGCATGACTTCCTGCTTGCGCTCGAACAGCACAACTGTTTACAGCCATGGGGCTGGTCACCGCAACACTGTCTGCTTTTTGATGACGATGTCTTGATCGGTGCCTGCCCGGCTTATCTGAAAGAAAATTCCTACGGCGAATTTGTTTTTGACTGGGCCTGGGCCGATGCTTACCAGAAACACGGCCTGGAATATTATCCCAAACTGGTTTGCGCTATTCCGTTCACCCCGGCGCAGGGACCACGCCTGCTGGCAAAACAAAATCATATTGATGCAAACGGTGATGCTGTCTCATCCAGCGCTATAAAAAAAGGTTTGATCAACGCCCTGCTTGCTTATTCAGAAAACAATAAACTTTCCTCGGCGCATTTTCTGTTCTGCGAAAACGATGACATCGAACAACTTGAAGCAGGCAATTTGCTGCAACGTTACGATTACCAGTTTCACTGGAGCAATAATGGCTATCAATCATTTGACGATTTTCTTTCACAGCTCACTTCCAAACGGCGCAAAAACATCAAACGCGAACGCCGGAAAGTTGCCGAAGGCAATGTGCAGATCGAAGTTATCAACGGTGAGCAGCTTAACGAAAAACAATGGGAACTATTGTACGCTTATTACCGCGTTACCTTCCTGAAAAAATCCGGCGCGCCGACACTGACGCTGGATTTTTTCAAAGCGGTCGCCAATAAACTGCGTGCATTTTTTGCTTACCACGAAGGTCGAACCGTGGCTGCCGCTATCTGCTTTGAAGGCAAGGAAAAACTTTACGGCCGGCACTGGGGTTGCAGCGATAATTACGACAGCCTGCATTTTGAAGTATGCTATTACACCGGCATCGAATACTGCATCGAAAAACAGTTACAGGTTTTCGAACCCGGCGCACAGGGCGAGCACAAAATCTGGCGCGGTTTTCTGCCAACCAGAACCCGCTCGGCACACTGGATTGCCAGCCCCGAGTTCAAACCGGCAATCGCAGACTTTCTGCAACGTGAAGCCGCAGCCATGAAACATCATGGTGAGATCTTGTTAGAATCATCACCGTATAAAACTTAAAACAAATTAGTCCACAGATGGACGCAGATAAACACAGATGAAAAACGAAATGTTTTTGTAGGGTGGGCACTGCCCACCGTTGTTCATATGTGTAACGATACTTTGTCGGGCAATGCCCGACCTACGCTGCATCAGACGAAATAACAAAATAAATAATTTAGCGTTGCTTTTATCTGTGTTCATCTGCGTTCATCTGTGGATAAGTAAATAAAATGTCACAAATCATCTGGCTGGAAGAAAACAATTTTATATTTCCCGATGTCGACACCGCGCTCACCGAACCTGACGGTCTGCTCGCTGCCAGCGAACAACTGACACCGGAACTGGTGGTCGAAGCCTACCGCCGTGGCATCTTCCCCTGGTACTCCGATGACCAGCCGGTTTTGTGGTGGTCGCCCAATCCTCGTTGCGTTTTATACCCGGAAAAATTTCACGTCTCGCGCAGTTTTAAACGCCGGCTGAACAACAACCCCTTCGAAATAAAAACCGATACCACGTTCCGGCAAGTCATGCTGGCCTGCGCCAAACCACGCAGCAACGACGATGAAGCTGGCACCTGGATTACCCCGGCCATGCTCGAGGTTTACTGCCAGCTGCACGAACAGGGCATCGCGCATTGCATCGAATGCTGGCACGATGGCCAGCTGGTCGGCGGCATGTACGGCCTGGTGCTGGGCGATGTTTTTTTCGGCGAATCGATGTTCAGCAAAATGAAAGATGCCTCAAAAGTCGCCATGTATCACCTGTGCACAAAGATCAAACCATCGCTGGTCGATGCCCAGGTCTACTCCGAACATCTGGCCACGCTGGGTGCCGAGGAGATTGACCGTGAAGATTTTATCGAACACATCAAGGCCCATTCCAGCGGAAAGCTGGATATCCGGGCAAATATCTAAGGAATCGGCAGCGCGAATTCGCTATAATTCGCCATCGTTTATTTGTGACATACACTGGATTCAAGATGAAATTTATCGAAACACGCGGCAACGATGGTTCACACCCGAAAAGCGTCAGCTTTTCCGAAGCGATACTTGCGCCGATTTCCTCCTTCGGCGGCATCTATTCCCCGGAATCCCTGCCCGAGCTGGGCGAGACATTCCTGAACGCGCACCTGACATCAGATTACAAAACCCTGGCGCGTGCGGTGCTGACCGCTTTCGAAATCGACATCGAAGCCGACATCATCGACAAGGCACTGTCGCTATACGATGCTTTTGATGATCCAAAAAATCCGGTGCCAGTAGTCAAAGTCAAAGACGATCTTTACGTCAGCGAATTGTGGCACGGCCCGACACGCGCTTTCAAAGACATGGCGCTGCAACCGTTCGGCACCGTGCTGTCATCCATCGCACAAAGTCGCAACGAGAACTACCTCATCCTCGCCGCCACCTCCGGTGACACCGGCCCGGCTGCACTGGAAACATTTAAAAACCAGGCAAACGTCCGCGTTGCCTGCATGTACCCCGACGGCGGCACCTCCGATGTACAACGTTTGCAAATGGTCACCGAAGACGCAAACAACCTGAAAGTAATCGGTGTCAAAGGTGATTTCGACGACACACAAAATGCGCTCAAGCGCTTGCTGGCATCAGACACATTTAAAAATACACTGAAAGAAAAAAACATTCTTTTGTCCGCCGCCAACTCGGTAAACTTCGGTCGCATCATTTTCCAGACCATCTACCACATCCACTCCTATCTTGAACTGGTTCGCCAGAATGCGATAACAATGGGTGAAAAAGTTTACCTGAACGTCCCCAGCGGAAACTTCGGCAACGCACTGGGCGGTTACTACGCGATGAAGATGGGTTTGCCGGTCGAGAAAATTCTGATCGCTTCCAACAACAATAATATCCTGACCAGGCTGATCAACACCGGTGCCTATGATTTAAGAGATTCAGCGGTCATCCCCACCACCTCACCGGCGATGGATATTTTAAAATCCTCCAACATCGAACGCATCTTCTTCGACCTGTTCGGCGAAGCGCGCACCAAAGAATTAATGTTCCAGCTGGATAACGAAAAACACTACCAGTTAAGTGACGGTGAACTGAAACAGATCCAGTCAATCTTCTCTGCAGATTTCTGTGACGACGACGAAGGCAAGCAATACATCAAAGATGCTTTCGCCAGCGGCTACCTGATGGACCCGCACACCGCCACCTGTTTCAAAGCCTACGATACCTGTCGCGACAAACCGCTTAAAACGATTGTTTATTCAACAGCGGAATGGACGAAGTTTTCACCGGTGATTGCCAATGCCTTAACGGGTGAAGTTGATGCGCAGGATATTGATGCCTTGAAGTCGATTGCCAAAGAAGCAGGTATTGAAATTCCGGCGATTATTAGTGGTTTATTTGAGAAAGAGATTACGCAGAAGACAATTATTGAGAAAGATCAGATCGAGGCGGAGATTCTTTCGTTTTTGTGAGTGAGTTGCCGCGTGGGCACAAAAACGTGCCCACCCTACAGTTAATGGAAATAGGCCATCAGTAGGGTGTGAACCACATGCCTTCGTAGGGTGGGCACGGTTTTATGTGCCCACGCGGTAACTCACTCACCAAACTCTTCACTATCAAATTCACCCTGAACCGCCCAATCAGCCGGATACGCACCATTTTTTATATATCGGTGCAAAGTGGAATATCGCCACTCAACCGGTCTTTCACATAAACCATGTTTAACCGGGTTGTAATGAATGTAATCCAGATGCTGATTAAAATCATTTTGATCACGTATTTGATGTTCCCAGAAACGCCGTTGCCATATTGTTGATTCACAGTGTTTAAGTTTTGAATCATTCATCAAATGATCCTGCTTATAACGTTTTGCACACGCAACACTTACTCGGCGTTTGATTACGCTCCAGCGTGTTGAGAAATCTTTATCGTGTGCAGGCAACGTCCATATACAATGCAAATGATCGGGAAGTAATACCCATGCATCGACAGTGAACGGATGTTTTATTTGAGTTGTTTTTATGGCTTTGTGTAATGCGTTTCGAATGAATTCATTACACAGAATTTTTTGTCGTTGATATGAGACCAGCGTGAAGAAGTATGTGCACCCATCCGTGGATGCTCGTCTGTAATTTGACATTGTAAGTCCTTTTTATCGTGGTTATATCCTTATGTTTTGGTTGTGCCGCGTGGGCACATAAAGCCGTGCCCACCCTACGTAGGTGACGGTTTTTATGCCACCTGTTTTACTTTAGTCCAGATGTTCCATCCGAATTCGCACAACGTCACCCTGCACAGATTCCAGCCCTTCAACCGCTGCAATCGCCTGATTCACGCTCGACTCAACACATTTCTGTGTCAGCATAATCAGGTGCACGCTGTTCTCGCCAGAGGCTGGCTCTTTCTGCAACACAGCTTCGATGCTGATGCTGTTCTTGGCAAAGGTATCTGAAACTTCCGCCAGTACACCCGGCTTGTCGACTGCTTCCATACGCAAATAATAAGCTGTCTCGGCATCTTCAATCGGCAGGATCGGGGTATCACGCATGGCGTTGTTCTGGAAACCTAACAACGGCACTTTGTGGTGTAACGGCGCATCGATGGTTCTTACCGTGTCAATAATATCGGCAACCACGGCTGAAGCGGTGGGTTCTGCGCCGGCACCGGCACCGTAATATAAGGTTGGACCAACGGCATCGCCATAAACCAGTACCGCGTTCATTACGCCGTCGACATTCGCGATCAGGCGCTTTTCCGGAATCAGTGTCGGGTGTACGCGCAGCTCGATGCCTTTCTCGGTTTTGCGAGTGATGCCCAGGTGCTTGATGCGATAACCGAGCTCTTCGGCATAGTTCATGTCTTCCGTGGTGATTCTGCTGATGCCTTCGGTATAGGTTTTTTCGAATTGCAGTTCGACACCGAATGCCAGTGAGGCAAGAATGGTCAGCTTGTGCGCGGCATCAATGCCTTCGACATCGAAGGTCGGATCGGCTTCGGCGTAACCCAGTTCCTGCGCTTCTTTAAGCACATCGGAAAAATCACGGCCTTTGTCTCGCATCTCGGTGAGGATAAAGTTGCCAGTGCCATTGATGATGCCGGCGATCCACTGGATCCTGTTAGCAGCAAGACCTTCACGCATGGCTTTGATGATGGGAATACCGCCGGCAACGGCCGCTTCATAACTGACGCTGACACCCTGCTCGGCAGCCGCTTTCAGAATTTCCGGACCGTGGGTAGCGATCAGTGCCTTGTTAGCGGTAACCACGTGCTTACCGTTTTCGATGGCTTTCATCACCAGGTCTTTTGCCAGTGTATAACCGCCGATGAGTTCAACCACGATTTCGACTTCCGGGTCATTGACCACGTCGAAAGCGTCTTCGGTTAGTTTGGTGGTTGCGGGATCAACAATAGTTTGTGATGCAATATCTAAACCGGCAACGTGCGAGATTTCAATCGGGCGACCCAGACGCGCCTGTATCTCTTCTGCGTTTCTGATTAAAACCGTGGCTGTACCGCCACCGACTGTGCCCAGGCCCAATAAACCAACTTTAACTGCGTCCAAGATTTTCTCCACAAGCAAGAATTTGAAAGGCGCTTATTCTACTGCATTCGCCATATAACGTGTAATATATGTTATTCGTAAACCAGAAAATACCGCCCCCGAAAAAATGAAATTTGCACAGGAAAACCAGGATGAAGGTTATGTTGTTACCGCTTATGGCGAGAATACCATTTCGCTCAATGGCAAGGCATTTGAACGCAGCCTGATTGTTGCCAGCACAGAATTCAGTGAGGACTGGGGCGTAACCAGCATCGACCAGCTGGCAGACGAGCATATTGCACAGATTTTATCTTTTGAGCCGGAACTGGTCATCATCGGCACCGGCAGCAAGCTGATTTTTCCGCCGGTCGAGGTTTATGCCGCTATCATCAAACAAGGTATCGGTGTGGATTTTATGGACACCCACGCCGCCTGCCGGACGTATAATATTTTGATGAGTGAAGGTCGCGGCGTGGTGGCCGGATTGATCCTGTAACACATTAAATCAAAATATTAAAAAAAGTTTGCAGTCGGCAGTTATCAGTTAAAAGCCAAAAAACTACACGAGTTATAACACAGGCGACACCTCTGTTTTTTTACTGCCAACTGCCAACTTATTTCCTTTCAACATAAAAAAAGCCGGCACACATCGGTACCGGCTCAATAAATTGCTACTTGTAAGAATTTTTATTTAGTCCTGAAACAGCAGTTCTTCCGAGAAGCCCTGATTTTCCAGAATTTTTCGTAGCTGTTTCAGCGCGTCCATCTGAATCTGGCGGACACGTTCACGGGTCACGCCCAGTTCTTTACCAACGTCTTCCAGTGTGGTGCGCTCGTGGTTGTTTAAACCGAAACGGCGAACCAGTACTTCGCGCTGTTTGGTATCCAGCTGATCCAGCCAGACACCCAGATTAGCCATCACGTCGTCGTTCTGCAACATTTCTGGTGGTGCAGGAACACGTTCGTCAGCAACGATTTCCAGTAATGGACGATCATTTTCTTTACCGACAGGTACATCAACAGAAGTCACGCGGTCACGCAGACCCAGCATCTTTTCGACGTTGGCGACTGGCTTGTTCAGCATTTTTGCGATGTCATCGGCGGTAGGTTCGGTATCCATGGTCTGCTCAAGTTCGCGAGCAGCGCGCAGATACACATTTAATTCTTTGATTACGTGGATAGGCAGACGGATGGTGCGCGTCTGATTCATCAGCGCACGTTCGATAGTCTGACGAATCCACCAAGTAGCGTATGTTGAAAAGCGGAAACCTTTTTCAGGATCGAATTTTTCGACTGCACGGATCAGACCTAAATTGCCTTCTTCGATCAGATCAAGCAGTGCCAGCCCACGGTTCATGTAACGGCGGGCAATCTTCACAACCAGGCGAAGATTACATTCAATCATTTTCTTGCGCGAATCCATGTCGCCTTTCAGGGCTTTACGAGAGTAGAAAACTTCTTCTTCAGCAGTCAGCAGTGGTGAACCTTCTATTTCACGCAGATACAGGCGTGTGGCATCAAGCTCTTTACGATTAACCTTGGCATCAGGGTCAACATCAGTCTTTTTAACACTGGCTGATTTTTTTGCTGATTTCGCTTTTGATTTTGTTTCTGATACGTGACTGTCTTCGTCTGACTCAACATCACATTCAATGTCATCGGCCTGCATCATTAAGACACTAGTCTCCAGATCCTCTTTAGAATTCGCTACTGCTTCTCTCATGATTATTCCCCATCCCCAAAATGTGTTTTATAATTATTTTTTGTACGCATTTAGTTTGTAAGTTTGAGAGATAGTTACTCCCTTAAATTCCATGTACTTACAAGGTTCTTCTAACGTCAGCCCTTACGTTGGAAAAACTTATATCATTATTTCCATTTAAGAAGCAAGCATTTATTAAAAAAAACTAGAATTTAATTTATGTTCGCCTCGCAAACCACATGATATTGTGGTTTTTATTTTTTCAGGCACAAGCGTGGATATTCCTTTTGGGTAGGCACAATAATTGCCGCATGTAACTTATTAGGTAAGAATTTGACGAAACTCAGCAAACACTTCAAATAAACAAGATATAGACCCAGCTCTCACTAACCTGGCTATTACAACAGTCGACTACCAGGGCAAATACTTTAACGGGTCGACCGGTTTGCCATTTTTCCTGATCTCGAAATGCAGCATCGGCTGCTGCTTTTCCTTATGCCCCATCTCCGCGATTTTTTGTCCGGCTTTAACCACATCGCCCTCTTTCACCAACAGTTTACGGTTGTAAGCATAGGCGCTTAAAAATGTTTTGTTATGTTTAATGATGATCAGATTGCCGTAGCTGATCAAACCATTGCCGCTATACACCACCTTGCCACTGGCGGCAGCAACAATGCTTCTGCCTTCTTTACCGGCGATGTCGATGCCCTTGGCATCATTTTTTCGGTGATTGAATTTTTTGATAATCCTGCCCGTGGTCGGACGCTGCCAGCGCACCGTCTTCGGCCAGCTGACCGATTGCGCCTGCGAGCTGGCAACTGTCGCCGGCTTTTGGCCTGCCGGTGAATGCTTGCGTGAACCGGGTCTGGCAGTGTTTCCTGCTGCCGCAGCCTTCAAAGGTTTAAGAAATATCGTTTGCCCGGGTTTGATGACATAGGGCTTTTTCAGCTGATTTAGCTGCGCCAGACGATCAACACTGACACCGTATTTTTTCGACAGGCCATACAGGGTGTCGCCCTTCTCGGCTTTCACCCATTTATCAGCGGGATAGGTTCTGCGGGAGGTTGATTTTTTTGATGACGATGCAGGTGCGTAGGCAATCGATTGATCTTTTCTGCGGTTATCGAAATTCGCCGGCTTGCGGGTGTGCAGGCGTTGCCCGGGTTTGATCAGGGTGGAGTTACGCAAGCCGTTCCAGGCGGCAAACTCATCGGCATCAATCTCGTACCGCCAGGCAATGGAGTAAAGAGTATCACCGGATTTAACCGTGTAATCATCCGGGTTCCAGCGCTTGCCACTGCTGCTGCATGCCGCCAGAAAAAAGGTTGCTAGAATGCCAGCAAAAAGAAATGTTATCTGGAATAAAGAATCCCGGCGAAACATTGCAGGCGATTAAGTGTAATGAAAATAGATAAAGACAGCGACCGCCAGAACCGTTGCCCAGCCCAACCACTCAATATATTTCAGAACAACCGCTTCCAGTTTCGGACCGGCCCACGCCATCAGCAGTGCAACCAGAAAGAAGTGTGCGGCGCGGCCGACAATCGCTGCCAGAATAAAAGGCAGCAGCGCCATCGACAGGGCACCGGCTGTCAGCGTAAACAGTTTAAATGGAATCGGTGAGAAGCCAGCGATAACGACAGCCCAGAACCCCCACTCGGCAAACCATTGTTGCGCGGTCAGATATTTTTCCCAGTAACCCACATCCTGAATGATGGGTTCGACCAGGTTGATCGCAAAATACCCCAGATAGTAGCCGAAGATACCACCGAGCACCGACATGGTGGTGGCAATCAGAGCAATGCGCACTGCCCGGTGCGGTTTTGCCACCGCCATTGGTGCCACCATCAATGCAGTCGGAATCGGGAAAAAGATCGACTCAAAAACACTGACTGCGATGAGATAACGCTCCGCATGCGGGTGCGCTGCCCACTGCATCACCTTGTTGTACAAACCGGCAAATATCATTAACGAACAGCTCCATCAAGTAATGGAACAAAACTGACCAGTTCCAGAGTAGATTCTTCGACACCTTCATTGGTGCGTGTATAAAGTTTTAGTTCCTGCACGCCACCCAGTGAACCCACCGGAATCACCATGCGGCCACCGACCGCCAGCTGTTCCAGCAGACCCGGCGGCACCGTCTTGGGTGCAGCAGTGACCAGAATGGCAGGGTACGGCGCATTCGGAGCCCAGCCCCAGGAGCCATCGCTGTGTTTGGAAAACACATTCATCAAACCCATGCGACGGTGTGCATCTCGCGCTTTTTGCAGCAGCGCACTGATGCGCTCGACGGTATAAACCTTGGGCACCAGCCGCGACAGAATCGCTGACTGATACCCCGAACCGGTGCCCACTTCCAGCACCACGTCAGGCACGCTGTTTTCCAGCAGAATTTCGGTCATGCGGGCAACGATATAAGGTTGCGAAATGGTCTGGCCGTGACCGATGGGCAGGGCGGTGTCTTCGTAAGCACGGTGCGCCATCGCCTCATCCACAAAAATATGCCGTGGTGTGGTGCGCATCACTTCCAGCACGCGCTCGTTTGTAATGCCCTTTTCGCGCAGCCGCTCAACCAGTCGGTCGCGGGTGCGCTGCGAAGTCATGCCTATGCCCTGAATATCGTTACTAATCATCTAAAATGTAATGCTTTATTTATTGTATGTCGCCAGCCAGTTATCCAGCTCGGCAAGGCTATTATATCGGGTTAAGTCGATCTGCAGGGGGGTTATGGAAACATAATGCTGGCTGACCGCATGAAAATCAGTGCCCTCGCCCGCATCCTGCGCTTCACCCGGCGGACCAACCCAGTACATCGGATCACCACGCGGGTCTTTCTGCACGATCATGCCTTCAGACTGATGGCGGTTACCCAGACGTGTTGCCTTGAAGCCTTTGATCTGCGACCAGGGAATATCCGGCACGTTGATATTAAGAATGGTGCTGGCAGCAAACGAGGTCTGCTTCAGGTTTTTCAGTAGCTGCACAACCGCTGTCGCAGCAGTCTCAAAATACTGTGGCACATAAGAATCAATCGACACCGCAATCGCCGGCAGCCCCAGATGCCGGCCTTCCATCGCCGCCGCAATGGTGCCGGAATACAGCACATCGTCACCCATGTTGGCACCGGCATTAATCCCCGAAACCACCATGTCCGGGACTTTTTTCAGCAAACCGGTAAGCGCCAGGTGCACGGTGTCGGTCGGCGTGCCATCAACGTAATAAGAATTCTCTGCCACCTGGCAGGCGCGCAGACCACGTTCCAGGGTCAGCGAATTACTCGCCCCGCTGCAATTTTGCTCCGGCGCAACAATGGAAATTTCATACTCGGCCGACAGCGCCTCAGCCAGCACGGCTATACCCGGTGCCCGGTAACCGTCGTCGTTAGATACTAATATATGCACAGAAGATACAACTAAGCGATAATCACGTTAAAATCAAAACCTAACTATACCGTATAAGAGTGATGTTGATGAGCGATGATTCAACAAAAAATGACGAAGAATCATTATTTCTCTCAGAAATGCGCGGTGTCACCCCGCTAAAACCTGATAATAAAATAAAGATCAAAAAAAAGCCGAAACGGCCACCGCAGCAACGCATCGAAGAAAGCGCCAGCTTCACCATCGACGATGTGTTTTCCGATGCCGAAATGGTCGACGATTGCCCGGAAATTCTCAGCTTCGCGCGCAGCGGCCTGCAGCACAATGTACTGAAAAAACTGCGCCAGGGAAAATTTCCCGTCGAACACATGCTTGATTTACACGGCCTGACCGTGCAGGAAGCCAGCGCTGAACTACTGGGATTTCTCGGTGAATGCGAAGCCGCCGGCGTGCGCCATGCCATCATCATTCACGGCAAAGGTTTTCGCTCCAGAGAAAAGCCGGTAATTAAACCCATGGTAAATCGCTGGTTAAAATCCGTCGATAAGGTGTTAGCATTCCACTCTGCTCAGGCAAGGGACGGTGGCAACGGTGCGGTTTATGTGCTGCTGAAAAAAGCATCAACGGTTGATTCATAAGCAAAGATAAAACCTGCCCCAAAAACAGCAGGCTTTTTTGTCTTACGGCGAATCAGCAATAGATATGCTATACACACGGAGGCAATAAAACTAATAATAATAAAAAATGAAAGGAATAAATGATGGCAAATTCCAGCAATGCTAAACTCATAAAAACAGCCAACCTGTTACGGGAAGCCATCCCGAAAATGAGCCAGCTCAATATCCCACTTACCCCCGAGAATTACCACGTCTGGTATGAATACACCATGGGCAGCAGTCTTGAGCTAAACAGAGCCATCGACAAACTGCTGAAAGACGGCACCACCTTCACCAAAGAGATCAATCAGAAACTGTACAGCACACATATCTACAAGGCTCCCGAAGAATCGTTTCAGCAAAGCATACAAAAGCTGGTGACCACGTTATTTGAAAAAATAACCGGCATGACAAAAAAAACGCAAAGCTTCTCTACTTCACTGGAAAAATATAACGACGTATTAAAGCGCGACCCCGATATCGACACCATCGCCAACCTCATCATCAACCTGATTGATGACACCGACTCCGTGCTGGAAAGTAACCAGTCCATGGAGTCCATGCTAAAAGCAATGAACGAAGAAGTCGACATACTGCGCAACAATCTGCAGGCGCTCAACGAAGAAGCCTTCACCGACAAGTTAACCGCCGTTCCCAACCGCCGCGCCTTCGATAAAAAAATGGAGCACCTGTTCGACGACTACCACAATGAGCAGCAGGTGTTCAGCCTGTTATTGATTGACATCGACCACTTCAAGCAGTTTAACGACACACACGGCCACACCGTTGGTGACCGGGTATTAAAATATGTCGCCAGCGTCATGACCGGCGGCATCAAGGGCGATGATATGCTGGCGCGTTACGGCGGTGAAGAATTTGTAGTGCTGCTGCCCAACACCGGTTACGAAGATGCTGTTGCGGTCGGCAACCACATTCGCGAAAAGGTATCAAGCAACAAACTGGTCGACAACAACGCGCAGAAAAAAGTCCTCGGTTATATCACCGTTTCGGTCGGCGTTGCGGCCATCACCGAAAAAGACAATCTGGACAGCATCGTCGAACGCGCCGACAAAGCACTGTACCTTGCCAAGGAATGCGGACGCAACAGGGTAATGGGCGAACGCGACCTTTAGCCGGTTCGCCCTTTAGCTTTAGCCTTATCCTTTACCGGGGCGCTGCGGTGTATTCACCGGCACTTCTCTGGCTTCTTCCATGATGTGAATCGCCTGTTCCAGATCAATACTGTCGGGGTTTTCATCAGGCTGCTGCTGCAGCACATCAAACAACTGCTGCTGCTCCAGCATGCGATGCGAACCGTCAGCAGTCTGCACATAAGCCGCCCACGGTACAAACTTGGTCAACGGAAATAACTGACCGGGCTCGGGCGAAATGTCGATATTCAGGCCGGCAATAAACACCAGATTCTTGCCCTGATAACCCGGCTCATTGACGATACTGCGATAGTTACGGTCGAACTCGGCCTGGGTGTTAACCTGCGCTGCAGTCAGCATGGGTTCCGGCGATGTCACTATCCACGACATGGCCGGCAGCAGATTTTGCTCCAGCCGGTTCGGGCCTTCAATATCATCACTGATTTCATGCTTGAAACGAAACAGCTCAGCGCTCAGGTCATCACCGATGGTGATGGTGTCGTCCTGTGGCCAGCGTTCGGAGCCAACGCGCTGCACTAAAGATTCTGCAGCGATATAGGTTTTGGCGGTACTGCGCGAACGCAGTGGTGTCAACTGACCATTGCTGTCAGGCTCAACCAGCAGTTCCAGGTTAAGAAACAGTCCCTCGGCCTTGTCCTGCTTCAAAATCTGGTTATCGATGTGAATCAGAAAATCCTCACCCAGCTTTTCCAGCAAAATATTGTCTTTGGCAAAATTATAATGCTGCTGATACCAGGCCAGTGTATGGCTGATCTTGCCACAGTTGGTGCTGTTACAGTTATGTTCGGTCTGCAAACGGCGATATGTACCGAAGGTACCGGTCTGCGGGTCGTAACCCACATGGCTGGCCTGAATGATAAGCATGTCCTTGCCGTGCGCTGCATGCGGGCCATGACGACCGGTGGAAACAATGCCACCAACACGGCCATGGTTAAACGGAAACGCGCCAAAATGTTTGGCGATTAAAATAATCGGATACCCCTGACTTTCGTCAGAACAAAAAGCGCGCGAAGGCACAATCTTGCCGGCTTCGAAACCCAGCGACTTGCACCAGTTGTACAGTTTCGGCATAAAGCGGCTGTAACGCAAAATCATTCCTTCGATATGAAAATCGCCCAGCGTGCGGCGGATGTCAGTATTGGATGAAAACATATTGGTCAGATTTCCTGTTAATAATAATTTGTTTTTTATTGAATGGCCTGATTTGCCTGCGCCTGATTGTAGCCGAGTTTGATGCCCACAGCAGTATCCAATCAGTTAGTCTTTGGCTGCCACCTTCTGCTGGCTTTTTTCATCGGACATCATCGCCAGCAAATTTTCAGCCAGCGCTTCGTAGATGGATTTTTTGCAGATCAATTTAGAAACACCTGACGAGATCAGCGCGGTCGCCATCATCGCCAGCACCAGCTCCTGATTGTCGGTCATTTCCATGACAATAACAAAGGCCGTAATCGGGGTTTGCACCACACCGGTGAAATAACCGATCATGCCGAGAATAACGATGGTCGAAGCCATCTCGACCGGAAACAGCACCGCCAGATTTGCCCCCAAACCGGCACCGCTGGCCAGCGAAGGCGCAAACAGGCCGCCGGGGATGGTGGTTAGATAAGTCGCGGCAGTCGCCAGAATTTTATAAAATGGATACATCAGGCCGAAGTCTGCCTCGCAGTTTTCCAGGCCGGCGCAACTGACAATTTGCTTGGCTTCAAGATAACCGGTGCCGCTGGATGAACCGCCGCTTAAAATACTCAGCACCGCCACCACCAGGCCACAGACCAGCGCGACTACCAGCCAGCGTGCCTGCATATAGGGCCGTAATTTTTTCGAACCGGTGATCAGCAGCTGACTGAAAGTACCGCCCAGCAAACCACCAACCACACCACAGATGACCACACCCAGCCAGACCCAGCTAAAATCCAGCGTCGCCGGCGTGGTGCCGTAATAACTGTAATTGCTCTGGTGTACAATGATGGCGGTCATACCGGCGAGTACCACGCCCACCATCATCATGCCGCTGTGACGACGGTCATAGGAACGCGCCATTTCTTCGATGGCAAAAATAATGCCCGCCAGCGGCGTATTAAACGCCGCTGCGATACCCGCACCACCACCGGTTAAAATCAGGCCGCGTTCGTAATAACGCGTCGGCAAATGCGCGTATTTTCCCAGCGAATGCATAATCGCCGCGCCCAGATGCACCGTCGGCCCTTCCCGACCCAGCGAGGCACCACTGCACAAGGCCAGTACCGCCATCAGCACTTTGCCGACCACCATACGCATCGACAACAGACGATTGCTCAAGCTACTACCAGGGTCAGCCAGCGCGATTAATGTCTGCGGAATACCACTGCCTTCCGCGCCACTGAAAATTTTCCGGGTCAGATAAACCGTCAGAATAAAACCAACCGGCGTGACAATCAGCGGCAGATATTCATTGTAGGCAACAATACTACGAAACACATGATCACCCCAATCCGCGACAATCGCAAAAATCGCCGCCGCCAAACCGACCAGAATCGCCCCGCCCCAGAACACCAGATTGGTACGCCAGGTCTGCGGCTTGAAGAAGCGGTATTTTAATTTACGGACGTGCTGGCGCATGGAATTCCAATGAAAAGTGAAAAATGAAAAGCGAAAAATGAAACACCTTCAATCAAACCACCATTATTTTTACCTGCTCTTGTTTTTATATTTTTCATTTTTCATTACTTCTTCAATACATGATCTCAATCTGCTCAGCACCAAAAACCTTGTCCAGCCGGTTCAGCAAATCATCCGATGGCACCACGTTCCATTCTTCGCCGAGTACGAACTGTGACATTTCTGTGCCGCTGTTATATTCGATGTTGATCGGGCAGTTGCCTTCGCGGTAGGTGTGTAACACCTCTTTTAACTGTTTGGTGATGACGGCATCTGACCAGCTGCCGTTGGCTTTGCTTCTATCCAGTTTTATCTGCAGGCCACGGGCGAATTTTTCTCTGGCCTGAGTCATGGTGTAAATCTTGCTGGCGTTGATCGAGTAGGCCGCGTTGAAGTCATCATAACTCACGCTGCCGACCACCACGCAGACTTTGTCTTTCACCAGCGCGTGGCTGTACTGCTCGTACACGTCTTCGTACAGCACCATTTCAACGCGCGCGGTGCGGTCATCCAAAACGCCGGTGACGATCTTGCTGCCGGTTTTTGTTTTGCGCACACGCATGCCGATGAGCAAACCGGCAAGACAATATTGCGTTTTGTTTTTCTTGCGATAACTATAGCCGCCGCCTGCCTGGCCAGCACGCTCGCTCTCCGGCACCAGATCCGGCACTTTGGAGAAACGGCATTCGGTAAAACGGCGTAGTTCTTTTTCGTAACGCGAGATCGGGTGGCCGGTTAAATACAGGCCCAGTGTTTCTTTTTCGTTCGACAGCCGGGTCTCGTCATCCCAGTCCTCGACTTCAACGATGTGTACATTGGCATGCGCGTCCGGCTCTTCGAAGGAACCGAACATATCGTCCTGACCGACGCTGGCATTTTTCTGATTCTGCTCGGCCAGCTGCACCGCGTTGCTCAGGCTGGCGATCAGGCTGGCGCGGTTCGGCCCCAGCGCATCCATGGCACCGGATTTGATCAGCGCTTCCATCACCCGGCGATTGACCTTGCGGGTATCGCTGCGCCGGCAGAAATCATACAGGTCGGTAAACTTGCCGTTGGCTTCGCGCTCGGCGATGATGCCATCGAGCGCGGCTTCACCAACACCTTTCAACGCACCCAGGCCGTACAGCACTGATTTTTCATCCGGCACACTGAACTGGTAGATGGAATGATTGATGTCCGGCGGCAGCACTTTTACGCCCTGCTCGTGACAGTCTTCGATCAGGCCGACCACCTTGTCGGTGTTGTCCATGTCCGCCGATAAAACCGCTGCCATGAATTCGGCCGGGTAATGCGCCTTTAACCACGCGGTCTGGTAGGACAGCAAAGCATAAGCCGCGGAGTGCGATTTGTTAAAACCGTAGCCGGCGAATTTTTCCATCAGGTCGAAAATATGGGTGGCAAGTTTGGCATCGACATCGCGCGCCACCGCTCCTTTCATAAACAACTCACGCTGCTCGGCCATGACCTCGGCTTTTTTCTTGCCCATGGCGCGGCGCAACATGTCCGCACCGCCCAGCGTGTAATTCGCCAGCACCTGCGCGATCTGCATCACCTGCTCCTGATACAGAATGACACCGTAAGTCGGTGTTAACACCTGCTCCAGATCGGGATGAAAATAATCCACTTCGGCGCGGCCGTGTTTGCGGTTGATGAAGTCATCAACCATGCCCGACTGCAACGGCCCCGGCCGGAACAACGCCACCAGCGCGACGATGTCTTCAAAACTGTCCGGCCGCAAACGCGTGATCAGATCTTTCATGCCGCGGGATTCCAGCTGGAATACGGCGGTGGTATTGGCGGCCTGCAACAGCTTGAAGGTATCCTGATCATCCAGCGGCAGGTGTTCGATTTCCAGCGCCGCTTCGCCGGTAATTTCACGGCGGCGATTAACGTGTTTCACCGCCCAGTCGATGATGGTCAGCGTGCGCAGGCCGAGAAAATCGAACTTGACCAGGCCAACGGCTTCGACATCATCCTTGTCGAACTGGGTAACCACACTGGCACCGCCTTCCTCACAGTACAGCGGGCTGAAATCGGTGAGCACAGTGGGCGAGATAACGACGCCACCGGCGTGTTTACCGGCGTTACGCGCCAGACCTTCCAGCGACAGCGCCATGTCCAGCAACATGGTAACTTCTTCTTCGTTTTCGTAGGCGTTTTTTAAATCTTCGGATTCTTCCAGCGCTTTGGTCAGCGTCATGCCGATCTCGAACGGAATCATTTTCGCCAGCCGGTCAACAAAACCGTAGGGCTGGCCCATCACCCGGCCAACATCGCGCACCACCGCTTTTGCTGCCATGGTGCCGTAGGTGATAATCTGCGAAACACTATCGCGACCGTATTTTCGCGCCACGTAATCAATTACCCGGTCACGGCCATCCATGCAGAAATCAATGTCAAAATCCGGCAGTGAGACACGTTCCGGGTTGAGGAAACGTTCGAACAGCAGGTCGAATTGCAGCGGATCGAGATCGGTAATTTTCAGCGCGTAGGCCACCAGCGAACCCGCGCCCGAACCACGACCGGGGCCGACCGGAATGCCGTTGTCTTTTGACCACTGGATAAAGTCGGCCACGATCAGGAAGTAACCGGGGAAGCCCATGTTGTTGATCACGTCCAGCTCGATCTGCAAACGCTCATCATAAGGTTTGCGCTTCTCCGCATAATCTTCAGCAGTTTCGTCCAGCAGCACTTTCAGGCGTTGTTCCAGACCTTCTTTTGATACCCGGCAGAAATAACTTGCTTCGGTCTCGCCTTCGGGAATCGGGAACTGCGGCAGATAGCTTTTGCCCAGTTCGATTTCCAGGTTACAGCGCCGGGCGATTTCGACCGTGTTGGCCAGCGCTTCAGGAATATCGGAGAACAGTTCCTGCATCTCGGCCGCGCTGCGCAGATATTGCTGCTCACTGTAATTTTTCGGCCGGCGCGGGTCGTCCAGGGTGCGGCCATCGTGGATGCAGACGCGGGTCTCGTGCGCGTCGAACTCATCGCTTTTAAGAAAACGCACATCGTTGGTCGCCACCACCGGTACGTCGTTGGCGATGGCCAGTTCCACCGCTTCGGCGATGTAGGCTTCTTCATTTTCACGGCCGGTGCGCTGCAGTTCGATATAAAAACGGTCTTTGAAGCAGGCAGTCCAGTTGTGCAGACGTTTTTCCGCCAGCGCGCCCTGCCCGGCCAGCAGAGCACGGCCGATGTCACCCTGACGGCCACCGGACAGGGCGATGATGCCTTCAGCGTGTGACTCGATCCACTCCGCCTGAATAATGGGCACGCCACGGTGCTGGCCTTCGAGATAACTGCGGGAAATAAGCTGGGAAAGATTGAGGTAGCCGGTTTTGTTCTGCGCCAGCAGCACCATCTGAAACGGCGCTTCCTGATCATCGCCGTAACGCACCAGCGCATCGACACCAATCAACGGCTTGATACCAGCGCCAAGCGCAGCGCGGGTAAACTTGACCATGGCAAACAGGTTGCTCTGGTCGGTCAGCGCCACCGCCGGCATTTCGTCCGCGGCCAGCGCCTGCATCAAAGGTTTAACGCGCACCACACCATCGACCAGAGAGTATTCCGTGTGGACTCGCAGGTGGATGAAACTGGGTTGGGCTGTCACAAATTTACCTCGAATTGGATGAGGCAATAGTGTAGCAAATCAGGCCTGGCTAAACAGCACTTAAGTCTCGCCGATGCGGAATATTTTATGCGAAGTTTTGCTGAATGACTTTACTCGGCAAAATCCCATTTGCCCTCATCATCTTTACAGAATGCGCGGTTCGCATCCTGCATTTCTTCGTCATTTTTGTACAGCTTGAGCTCCAGGGTTCGACATTCAATTCCGGAAAAATCATCTTTCTCATAGATGTTAATCAGGCTGACCACGCCATGCGTATTATTGCCCGAATTTTCCCATTGCCGCTGCTCACCCTTGACACCGGTATTCAGCAGCTCAAGAACCACCTGCTCGACAAGATCAAAGTCGGTTTCATCAAGCTGTTTCGCTTCGGTTTCAGACAGACCGATAATGGATTTCCCGGCATCACCCACCAGTGCAAACGGTGCCAGAATGATGCCCTTGAAGAAACCGGTGACCGCGCCCTGGCTGGCTTCCTTGCCGGCGACCCGGGCCTTCTCGATGAGCACATCGGCGCGATCCATCATGCCCGGAATCGACTCACGGGTGGTTTCAACTTCCTTGATCACTTTGGGAATCAGCGGCCGTGTTTTCTCGACCTGTTGCGCCACATCCGTTACTGCAGCAGATGCTTTATCAACACTGACAAGCACCGCTGGCAGATCGCCCCGGATGGCTTCAGACTCTTTTAACACCACAGGAATCTGCTGCCGCGTTTGCGCCACTTCATCGAGAATCGGCGGAATCATTTTTCGCGTTTGTTCGACTTCTTTCAGGATGGGCGGAATCAGTTTGCGGGTGGCTTCAACTTCTTTCAGAATGGGCGGCACCAGGTCAACGATCTCACTGACTTCGTCGATAATCGGTTCGATCTTTTCAGTGGTATTGTCGATGCGCACCAGGATATCAGGAATCTGTTTGCTGACGCTCGCCATCTCATAGGTAAAATAAACAATGGCACCGGCCAGTGCGAATAATGAAAGCGACAATAAAACCGTGGCAAATTGTTTCGGCGAATCCTTCATCAGGCGTTCAGTATAGCATCGCGTACCGGTGCGTAGCTGCGGCGGTGTTCCGGACAGGGGCCGATCTGCCTGAGAATTTCACGGTGTGCTTTGGTCGGGTATCCCTTGTGTTTGTCAAAACCGTAGGCCGGGTATTGTTGATGCAATTCCAGCATCTGCGCGTCGCGTTCCACTTTCGCCAGGATGGACGCAGCGCTTATCTCGGCGACACGTGAATCGCCTTTGATGATGGCGGTGTTGGCGCAGAAACAGTCGGGCAGAATTTTATTGCCATCGACAAACACGTGATCGGGTTTTACCTGCAATTTTTCCGCCGCGGTTTTCATGGCGAACAGGGACGCTTGCAGAATATTCATCTCATCGATCTGCTGCGGCGAGATGCTGACCACCGCCCACGCCAGTGCTTTTTGTTTGATCTCAACAGCGAGCAGATCACGCTTTTTTTCGCTGAGTTTTTTTGAGTCATCCAGCCCGGCAATGTTCTGCTCTGGATCTAATATGACAGCTGCTGCCACCACGTTACCCGCCAGCGGCCCGCGCCCGGCTTCGTCGGTGCCCGCCAGCAAGCCGTCGATGACGGGCAATTCATCCTGCAATGTTATTTTCATTATTGTATTATGCTTTTCCAGATTCGGTGCTGCTCAAAGTCCAGCAACGTGGCCGTATAATAACAAAAAACATTTTCCTTAAAATACTTAATGTCCGAGCAAAGCCAGCAGAAAAAAACAAACATCGTCATCGTCGCTGGCGAGGCATCGGGTGATGCGCACGCCGCACGGCTGGTCAACGAGCTGAAAAAACTTGATGATTCAATTCAGTTTCGCGGCATGGGCGGCGACCACCTGCGTGAAGCCGGGGTTGATGTTTTTATCGACATGGCTGAAATCGCGGTGGTCGGTTTCGTCGAAGTACTGATGAAATACAACCTGATCAAGGCCGAACTCAATAAATTAAAACAGGACATCGAGCACCAGCCACCGGATCTGCTGATCCTGGTGGACTACCAGGAATTCAACCAGCGCCTCGCCGCCTTCGCCAAAAGCATCGGCGTGAAAGTGCTGTTTTACATCGGCCCGCAGGTATGGGCGTGGCGACCTAAACGCGTGTATAAAATGGGCAAAATCGTCGATCACATGGCGGTGATCATGCCGTTCGAAAAAGTATTATACGATGATGCCAATGTGCCGGTCACCTTCACCGGCCACCCGCTGACCGATGAAGTGGTCAGGGATAAAACAAAACAACAGGCACGCGAACAGTTACAGCTTCCGGACAAGACCACCATCGGCCTGTTCCCCGGCAGTCGTGGCGGTGAGATCGCCAACATCCTGCCCATCCTGCTGGAATCGGCAAAACTGATTCAGCGGGCACAGGAAAATAAAGCCGACATCCAGTTTGTGCTGCCGGTCGCCAACACCATCAGCGCCGAAAACCTTGCGCCGTTCGAAACTGCTTTAAAATTATTGTCCGTCAACGTTATCGAAAACCGGTTTTATGATGTCGCACAATCCTGCGATGTGGTGCTCACCGCATCAGGCACCGCAACGCTGGAACTGGGTCTGCTGGAAATACCGATGGTGATCGTTTACAAAACCTCGGCGATCACTTTTTATATTGGAAAAAAACTGGTCAGTCTGGAACATATTGGCCTGGTAAACATCATACCAGGGAAAGAAATTGTCAAAGAGTTCTTACAGAACGATGCAAAGCCCGGTTTGATTGCCGAAGAGGCATTGCGTCTGCTCAACGATAAAAATTATTACGATTCCATGCAACATGAACTATCCTTAATACGGCAACAGCTGGGCGATGGCAATGGTTCAAAAAATGTCGCACAGCTGGCATGGAACATGTTACACAACAAAATATAAAACCAGCATTACTCTTCTGTGAAATATAATAATAAATTTTTACGCTATTGCATCCTGCTGCTTGCCAGCCTGTTCAGCAGTGGCTGTGCAACACTCGACGGCCCGCCAAATCCTGACGACCCGTTTGAAAGCTTTAACCGCAGCATGTTCAGCTTCAACGAACAGGTTGATAAATACGCGCTTAAACCCGCTGCTGAAACTTACAACTTTGTCATGCCCAGTTTTGCCAGCAAAGGCGTGAGTAACTTTTTCAGCAACATCGATGACATCGTCGTATTCTTCAACCAGCTGCTGCAGTTTAAATTTTCTGCCGCCGGTGCCACTTCGGCGCGTTTTGTTTTCAACACCACTTTCGGTTTGCTTGGCCTGTTTGATGTTGCCACCGAGATGGGGCTGCACAAACATAATGAAGACTTCGGCCAGACGCTGGCAGTCTGGGGCGTGCCAAGCGGCCCTTACCTGGTACTGCCATTCCTTGGTTCACTGTCTGTTCGGGACAGCGCCGGCCTGGCCGCCGACTGGACTTATTTCGACCCGATCTTCAAACGCCAGACTTTAAACCAGAGTCTGGCCACCCTGAGCATCAAATATATCGACATCCGCGCCGGTCTGATAAAAGCCAGCAACGTGCTGGATGAGACGGTGCCGGACAAGTACGCTTTTGTGCGTGATGCATGGCAGCAACGCAGACAGTTTTTAATCTACGACGGTCACCCGCCGGATGAGTTTTCGGAAGACGAGCTGTTTGATGATGATGATTTATTCAAGGATGAAGAGCTGACAAAAGACAATGTTCTGGGCGGCGATTTGCTTCATGAAGAAAGCATGAAAAGTAATATAGATTTGATGGACATACAAACAGAACCTTCTGCACAGCCAGATATTGCGCAGTAAAAATTACACCTGCCGGTAAAGATCTGGCCGGCCGTCAGATTCTGACAAAATACGGCAACACCACCAGTATGGCACCAACGATTACCAGCAGGGTAATGTCAGTAATGAAATAAGGAAAGATCAACAGCGAAATACCGACCAGCAGCGGCACGATGACTTTTTGTTTTTTTCCATACAGAAAAAAGCCGAGGCCAATCGAACTAAACACCATTCCCCAGATTAATACTGATGTCGATGCCATTTTATTTTACTGCAATGCAGTATCACCATTTGCGCCACGCGTCACTTCAAGCACGTTTCTTAATTGCGAAATTTTATCCATGATCCGTGTCAGTTGCTGCAGGTCACGAATTTCAATCGTCACTGCCATGCGTGCGCTCTGCTCTTTTTTATTCGACATGGTGTTGACTGCAATCACATTCACTTTATCGTCTGACAAGGTACTGGTAATGTCGCTCAACAGGCCATGTCGGTCGATTGCCTGAATCAGGATATTAACCGGGTAGCTCTGCGTTTCGGTATCGCCCCATTCAACTTCAATCAAACGCGCCTGATCTTTTTCCTTAAGATGAAGAATATTATTACAGTCCGTGCGATGCACACTGACACCCCGGTCTTTGGTAATAAAACCGACAATGTCATCATGCGGCACCGGCATACAGCAGTTGGCAATGCTGGTCAGCAAGTTACCGACACCCAGAACATTGATGCTGCCGCTGGGTTTTTTATTTGATTTAAGGCGTGGTGTTGCACGCAACGGGATGCTGTCTTTTTTCTCCTGCTGCTCATCAAATTCATACAACATGGCAGACAGCTGCGCAACGCTGATGTCACCCTGTCCCAGATGAATATAAAGTTCTTCTACAGAATCAAGTTTGAAGTGCTCGACCACTTTAGAAATATCCGGCTTCAAACCATGGCGTTTAAATTCACGGTCACACAGCGCCTTGCCTTCAGCCTGGTTTTTTTCCTTATCCTGTTTCCTGAACCAGCTGCGGATACGGTTTCTGGCACGCGATGTTTTGATAAAACCCAGGTGCGAAATCATCCAGTCACGTCTGGGCGCAGCTTCTCTGGTGGTCAGAATTTCTACACGCTCACCATTTTTCAATTTATAGGTTAGCTGAACAATACGGCCATTCACTTTTGCACCACGACAACGGTGGCCAATTTCAGTGTGTACCGCATAAGCAAAATCCAGTGGTGTGCCGCCTTCCGGCAAATCAATCACCCGGCCTTCCGGTGTCAGCACATAAACCCGGTCATGAAACATTTCTGAGCGGAAATTTTCCATCAGCTCATCATCATCAGCATTCTGCGAGGCATCAAGTAATTTTCTTAAGGAATCAACACCCGACTGAATATTGCTGTTACTGCCGTTGGCTTCTTTATAACGCCAGTGCGCGGCAACACCAAACTCGGCGAACTCATGCATCTGCTGAGTGCGTATCTGAATTTCAACCGGCTTGCCATGCGGCCCATACACAGCTGTATGCAAGGACTGGTAACCGTTTTCCTTAGGGTTGGCGATGTAATCATCAAACTCGTGATTGATGTGTCGCCACTGCGCATGCACCAGGCCCAGCACGACATAACATTCGGCGATATTATCAACCACCACGCGCACCGCACGCACGTCGAACAGTTCTTCAAAACTGCGGCGCTTGGAGGTCATCTTTTTCCAGATGCTGTAGATGTGTTTTGGCCGGCCGTAGATCTCTGCGGTGATGCCTTCCTTGCTCGCGATCTGTTTTATTTTTTCGACCACATCCGCGATAAATTCTTCACGCTCTTCGATCTTGCCGTCCAGACTTTTGGCAATGCGTTTATAAGTGTCGGGTTCGAGGTAACGAAAAGCCAGGTCTTCCAGCTCCCATTTCAGCTGACCGATGCCGAGACGATTGGCGATAGGCGCAAAAATATCCAGGCTTTCCTGCGCAATTTCTTTTTGCTCTTTCAGCGGTGAAAGTTTTAACTGCCGCAAACGCTGCACACGAAAAGCCAGTTTGATTAATACTGCACGAATGTCATCGACCATGGAAAGCAGCATGCGGCGTAAACGCTCGACCTGCTCCGGTGAGGATTCATCACGCTCGCCATGAAACGCATGCAACTGCATGACGCTGTTCACCAGCCGCATGATTCTGGTGCCGAAAATACGCTCGATCTCTTTTTCATCCATGCTATGCATTAAGGTATTGCTGCTTAACAGCGCGACGATGAGCGTGGTTTCGTCCGAACCCAGCTCGCTTAGCAGCAAGGCCACATCCAGGCTGTTCGGCATTGAACCTTCGGTGGGTAAATTCCACACCATATTGCAGGCGTGACGCAGCAGACTATCCTCTTCCACGTCAAAACCCACCAGTTGATGCAGGTACTGATCAATGGTGAAGTCTTTGGTTATCTGGTTAAAGTCACGCGTTTTTTTCATAGGGAACTGAAATCTATTGGTGGAAATTAGATATTCAAGTACCGAGTTTAGTTCAAATAGTTATTTAATGATGTGCTGTATTTTTTACACTATCAGGATCAGCGGTGGTGGGCTATGTAAGCACATGATCCGGAACTATTTTTTCTGACAGTCCGGGCAACGACCATATAAAGTCAGGCTGTGATCAGTGACTTCATAACCTTTCTCAGCAGCAACTTCACGCTGGCGACTTTCGATCATTTCGTCAAAAAACTCTTCAACCTTGCCGCAGGCGATACAGACGATATGGTCGTGGTGACCTTTCTCGCTTAATTCAAATACCGCCTGACCACTTTCAAAATGGTGGCGCTCAACCAGCCCTGCTGCTTCAAACTGGGTCAATACACGATAAACCGTTGCCAGCCCGATTTCTTCACCATCATCAAGCAGGGCACGGTAAATATTTTCTGCGCTCTGATGGCGTACTTTGGACGCTTCCAGCAGCTCCAGAATTTTCATACGTGGCAGTGTTACTTTCAGCCCGGCTTTTTTTAAATCACTTGATTCCATAAATTTCTACTGCTTATCGTTGTCATATACGGTAGTATTTCCGCCCTTCAAAAGACAACGCCATTTAAACACGTTTATGATACTGAGAACCACTTGCATTTGGAAATCAATCAAAAAAATCACACAGGTGGCGCTTATCGCCAGCTGTATTGCGGCTCTCAGCGCCTGCGCCGACTGGCTACCAGAAGCACATAAACTGGATTTGCAACAGGGAAACACCATCAAACTGGCGCAACTCGAAGCCCTTTCCATCGGCATGTCAAAATCTGAAGTACGAAGAATCCTGGGCTCACCAATGCTGTCAGACCCGTTCCACAATCAGCGCTGGGATTACATCTACCGCTTTATTCCGAACAAGGGCTTCGAGAGAAAATCGTTACTGACGCTGTATTTTGAGAATGACATGCTGGTGAAGATTGATGACTCTAAATACGTGGAACCTTAGCCCTTCGGGCAATGAATAGTAATGAAAAATGATTTTTTCATGCTAATCAAAGCGTAACAATACGGTGTTTAAGCTTTTCATTATTCACTTTTCATTTGATGAAGTTCCCTTCTTCATCTCTTTCCCCGCCGCCGCGCGCTTGCGCCTGACCTCTTTCGGATCCGCAATCAGCGGGCGATAGATTTCGACGCGGTCGCCCTCGGATAATACTTTGGTCATCGGTGCGACTTTGCCGAAGATGCCGACTTTGGCGTTTTCCAGCTCAAGCTCGGGAAAGTCCATCATAATACCGGACTGCACGATGGCTTCACCAATGGTGGTGCCAACATCGACATTTAGCGCACGAATTACCTGTTTCTCCGGCAGCGCATAAGCAACTTCAACATTAATGGTTTCTCTGGTCATCAGCTAATCACGCTCGCCATAAACATCAACCGCACGTTTGCAAAATGAATCTACCAGCGAATTAGCAATCTGGGTAAAAATCGGTTTTGCAGCAATCGACATCATGGCGCTGTCAAATTCAAAATCAAGTTCGAGATTCACCCGGCAGGCGTTCTCGGTTTTAAGTTTATCAAACTGCCAGTAACCCTCCAGTTTTTTAAACGGGCCATCGACCAGCTCCAGATCGATGCGGAAATCTTTTTGCAGTTTGTTGTGGGTGGTGAAGGTTTTGTTTAGCATACCTTTGGCGATTTCAACCGAAGCAACCATCTCTGTTTCTGATTCACTTTTAACTTCAGAGGCACGACACCACGGTAAAAATTCCGGGTAGCTGCCGATGTCGTTGACCAGTTGATACATTTCTGCCGGTGAATAATGCACCAGTGCACTGCGTTTAATATGTGACATAAGACTACTTAACAATAAGCCGAATAAAAAAGATACCCTGCATGTGGGGTATCCCTGTTCACCAATTTAGTCCTTAATTTTCCAGATCCTGTTTTCTAGATTTTGATGGCACCAATCGCGTTCAAAAATACCACTATCACCGCCAGCGGCGTAATGAATCGCACCAGCACACGCCACACCATATAGATGAAAGGATACGTCGCCAGCTCATCACGCGTCGACTGCTGACGCATCACCCAGGCCGCAAAGATGGCGATGAATAACCCTCCCAGCGGTAACATGATATTTGCGGTGAGATAATCCAGGGTATCAAAAAACGTAAAGTTATCGAACATGTAAGGGATGCTAAACGTTTTATCTTTCCAGATATTGAAAGAAAATACCGTGCCCAGACCAACAAACCAGGTGAACACGCCGATTAACACCGAGGCATAAATGCGCGTCAGGCCTTTATTTTCGACCAGATAAGCCACCGCCGGCTCAATCAGCGAAATCGCCGAGGTCCAGGCCGCGAACACCAGCAATGTGAAGAACACCACGCCCACCAGTGTGCCGCCCTGCATGTGACCAAAAGCAATCGGCAGGGTCTGGAAAATCAGCCCCGGCCCTGCGCCCGGCTCCAGCCCGTTGGCAAAAACAATGGGGAAAATCGCAAGACCGGCAAGCAACGCCACCACAGTATCCGCCAGCGCAATCCAGATAGCAGCCTGCACAATGGAATGGTCTTTCGACAGATACGAGCCATACACCATGATTGCGCCCATGCCCAGACTCAGAGTGAAAAAGGCATGCCCCATCGCAATTAAAACACCCTTGCCATCAATCGAGCCGGGAGTAAATAAAAACTGCACCCCTTCCATGAAATAACCGGTGGTCATGGCATAAATAACAATCACAATAAGCAGGCCAAACAACAGCGGCATCAAGAAGGTCACGGCTCTCTCGATGCCGTTTTTCACGCCGCGCGACACCACCATCATGGTCATCACCATAAACAGTGTATGCCATGCCAGCAATCGTTCCGGGTCACTCACCAGGTCGGTAAAAATACTGTTCACCCCGTCGGCAGTCACCCCGAGAAACATGCCGCCACCGGTGCGGAACACATAAGACATCGCCCAGCCGGCGATCACGCTATAATAAGACAGAATCAGGAAGCCGGCGACCACACCCATCCAGCCCAGCCAGACCCAGCCCGGACTACGGCGCTCTTCTTTTGCCAGCGCAATCATGGTATTGATCGGACTTTGTTTGCCACGCCGGCCCAGCATAATCTCGGCCATCATGATAGGAATGCCGATCAGCGCAATGCACAACAGGTAAACCAGCACAAAGGTGCCGCCACCATTCTCCCCGGTTATATACGGGAACTTCCAGATATTACCCAGACCCACGGCAGAGCCGGTAGCCGCGAGGATAAAAACGGTGCGATTGGTCCACTGACCATGAATTGACGTGCGTTGTTCAGCCATAGATTTCGTTATTATTATTTAACCTTCATTTTTAACAATATATAGCAGCGACTCAAGCTATTTTTGAGAATATTGTTAAATAGCCATCGTAGAGTGAACCCGATTTGTAATTTTAGCAATTATTTAATTCTGCTTATGAGTCAAAGGCGAAGTTGGCAGTAAAAAGCAAAAGCATTGCTTGTGCGGCAAATTACGTGGTTTTCAGATTTTTTGTTTTTAACTGATAACTGCCGACTGCAAACTGCCAACTTCCCCTCCTGGCAGAAAACAGACCTCATCCCTCACTTAAAGCAATGACAGACTGTGTAATCTGCCCTATACTTGCCGACCAGATTCTGCCCGCTGTCTATCAGTACATCATGGCTAAAAAACCAAAGAAAAAACAAAACGACAATACCATCGCACGCAACCGCAAAGCCCGTTTTGATTACACCATCGAAAGTAATTACGAAGCCGGCCTGGCGCTGGAAGGCTGGGAAGTAAAAAGCCTGCGCGCGGGTAAGGCACAAATTGACGAAAGTTATATCTTTGCCAAAAACGGCGAGCTGGAATGGGTCGGCGGCACCATCACACCGTTGATCACTACCTCGACCCACATTCACCCCAGCCCGACACGCTCACGAAAGATTCTCATGCACCGCCACGAGATCGACCGCCTCATCGGCCAGATCGAACGCAAGGGTTACACCCTGGTGCCGCTGGCGCTGTACTGGAAAAAAAATGGCCGGGTGAAAATAGACATCGGCCTGGCCAAGGGTAAAAAAGAACACGATAAACGTGCCGCGATTAAAGACCGCGACTGGAAGCGGGAAAAGGCCAGGTCCTTAAAAATTCGGTGAATTTTTAAGGAAAAGGAAGTTGGCAGTTGGCAGTTGGCAGTAAAATCAAAAGCTAAAAACCGCCGGCAACGCTATCGCTTATGCCAGCCTACACTTAAAATCAGGGGCTTTTGTTTGTAACTGCCAACTGCCAACTTTCCTCATCTACCAGCTCGCGCTATCCCCCATCTTTTCGACGATAGCCTGATGCGCTTTCAACTCTTCCTCATTCGCCCGAATGATCTTTATCGGTTTTCTGTCAGCGGATAATTTTTTAACAACTGTCTCGCCCGTGTCTGAATCAGAGCTTTCTTCACTGTCCAGCGACAGCACACTCTGCCCGCCCGTCATGCGCAGATAAACTTCAGCCAGCAACTCGGCATCGAGTAACGCGCCGTGCAACTCACGATGCGCGTTATTTACTTCGTATTCCTTACACAATACGTCAAGGTTATTCTTCTTGCCGGGACGCATTTTGCGCGCCATCACCAGGGTATCAATCACCGAGCAATAACTGGCGACGCTGCCGTATTCCGCACCCGCCCACTTGAATTCATGGTCGATGAAGCCCACATCGAACGGTGCGTTATGGATGATCAGTTCAGCACCGTCGATGTACTCGATAAAATCTTTCACCACATCGGCAAAGCGCGGCTTATCAGCAAGAAACTCGTTGCTGATGCCATGCACCGCCTGTGCACCTTCATCGATCTCGCGATCCGGCTGAATAAACTGGTGATAATTATTGCCGGTCAAACGCCGGTTGATCATCTCCACACAACCGATCTCGATGATCTTGTGCCCCTGCCTGGGATCAAGACCGGTGGTCTCCGTATCAAGAACGATCTGCCTGGTATTTACTGATTTTTCATTTTTCATTTTTTATCTCCATGGATGGAGTGAATACTGAAATCGTCTGGAACGATTTCAGTACGCTTTTCATTGGTTATTCTGCATCTCGTCGATACCACGATTCGCCAGCATATCGGCATACTCATTGCCATCATGCCCGGAATGCCCCTTCACCCACTGCCAGCTAACATCATTCGCCTGCACCAATGCATCCAGACGCTGCCACAGATCTGCATTTTTTACCGGTTTTTTTGCCGCTGTTTTCCAGCCACGTTTTTTCCAGTTAGGCAGCCACTGGGTTATGCCATCAAGCACGTATTTTGAGTCGGTGTAGACTTTTACCGGGCACGACCGCGTCAACGACTCCAGTGCCTGAATCACCGCCATCAGCTCCATGCGATTATTCGTGGTTTTTGCCTCTGAACCATACAGGTCTTTCTGCTGTCCATTGTAACGTAAACTGGCACCCCAACCACCGGGCCCGGGATTTCCACGGCAGGCACCGTCGGTATATATTTCTACAATATTTGCGCTCATATAAGCCTATTTTTGTGTTGATGCTGTACAATTTAAGCTTGTAAACAACATGATTATGGCAAGGCAGCGATATTATCGCGCTGCCACGGATAAGACCAGTTGAAATATGCGTAAAATCAGTAACAGCACGAATACCATGCCCGGCGCTGTTACCGAAAAGAAATAAATACATCGCGCCATTACTTGAATAATAAAAATTAACAGTGTTAAGACCTTGAAAAATAAATTCCTTTCCTTTCCAGAGCACGCTTCAATCAAAGCAGTACTTGTTTTACTTGGTGCTTTTGCACTTGTTGCGTGCAATGAAATCAGAACACCGGCTGCTGAAACAGATGCTTCCGCAGAAAAAATCCAGAACGCTGAAAAAGCCCGGCAGGCAGCCGCCGATAAAGCGGCATTACTGGCAGAACAGGAAGCCGCCGAGTTCGATCAGTTCGAAGAACTATACCTGGACACAGAAACAACTCACAGCATCTGGCCTCGTGTACGCGCCGGCTTCCAGCTACCCGACGACATAGAACACAAAGCCTTGCAGAGTGAAGTTAAATGGTTCGCCAAACATAACAGATACCTGCAACGTGTCATGCTCCGCGCCGACCCCTTCCTGCACTACATTCTGGAAGAAACTGAAAAACGCAATCTGCCTACCGAGCTGGTGTTACTGCCCATCGTCGAAAGTGCCTACCAGCCATTTGCTTATTCACACGGCCGCGCTGCCGGCATCTGGCAATTCATTCCCGCTACCGGGCGGCATTATGGTCTGAAACAAAACTGGTGGTATGACGGGCGACGCGATATTTATGCATCAACCCAGGCTGCTTTAAATTACCTGGAAAACCTCAACAAGCTTTTCAAGGGCGACTGGATGCTGGCACTGGCAGCATACAACTCCGGTTCGGGTACGGTGCAACGTGCGATCAGGCGCAATAAAAAACTCAATCGTCCGACTGATTTCTGGCATTTGAAGTTGCCAAAAGAAACTCGCATGTATGTGCCAAAACTGCTCGCGCTTAAAGAAATCATTACCAATCCTGAAAAGTATTCAGTCAGCCTGCGCTGCATTCCGGATGCTCCCGGCTTTAAACAGGTAAAAATAAACGCACAAATCGATCTCGCACTGGCCGCCGAACTGGCTGAACTGGATCTGGAAACACTGTACAACTATAACCCGGCGTTTAATCGCTGGGCGACTGATCCTGACGGCCCGCATAGCCTGATTTTACCGTACGCGGCAGCGGAAGCGTTCGAAAAAAATTATGCAAAACTACCAGCCAGCAAACATCTACGCTGGGCACGACACAAAATAAAATCCGGCGAAACGCTCAGTCACATCGCGGTGAAATACAACACCTCGGTAAAACACCTGAAAAAAGTCAACAACATACGTGGCAACAACATACGCGCCGGCAAGCACATCATGATACCGGTCTCCAGCAAAGACAATGCCAGTTATGCACTATCCTCATCACAACGTTTAAAAGCCACACAAAATACCAAACGCGGCAGCCGCAGCAAGCGCATCAACCACATCGTACAAAACGGCGAGAGCTTCTGGACCATCGCCAGAAAGTACAAGGTCAATATGCACAAGCTGGCAAAGTGGAATGGCATGGCGATCAAAGACCCTTTAAAGAAAGGTCAGAAACTGGTGATCTGGTCATCAGATACAAAAACAGTCGCCGCAAAAACACATAACCCAGGCAACACCATCAAGTCGATTCATTACACGGTAAGAAATGGTGATTCTCTATCACGCATCGCCAGTCGCTACCGTGTTAATGTAAAAGATCTGCACCGCTGGAACAGTATCAAAGGAAAATATATCCAGCCCGGGCAACGCCTCAAACTGTACATTGATGTCACCGAACAGAGCGGCAAACAGGGTTAGCATTTTATTCACTTAAAATAAACTTTAAGCAATCAGTAAAAAACCCGGTATTAAGCAAATGAGTACAAAGATCTCCTTCCTGAATCTTAATAACTATCAGCCGCTTGATTCACTCCCCCCCGAAAGCCTGAAGGAGATTGCCGAGAAACTGGAAGTACTTGAACTCAAAAAAGGTGACACCGTTTTCAGGGAAGGCGACCGCGATGACCAGCACCTGTTTCTTTACACCGGCAATGTCGATCTGATAAAAGCCGGTAAAACATTAAAAACCATCGAAGCCGGCACTGCCGATGCGCGCTCTGCCATCGCACACATTATCCCGCGAAATTTTTCATGCATCGCCTCATCTGACGCTGTTGTCTTTAAAGTCGATGCCGACCTGCTCGACCTGATGCTGGCATGGGATCAAACCGGCAACTTCCAGGTCGAAGAACTCAGCAGTGGCGATGATGATGACTGGATGACAAAACTGCTGCAAACCGAATCCTTTCGCCGCATCCCGCCAGCAAATATCCAGACAATTTTTACCAGCCTGGAAGACATCGAAGCCAGTGCCGGTGACCGCATCATCAGCCAGGGGGACCCCGGTGATTACTTCTACATCATAAAGTCCGGTCGCTGCATGGTGACACGAAAAAACCCCGGACAGAATAAAGAAATAAAACTGGCCGAACTCAGTACCGGTGATACTTTTGGTGAAGAAGCGCTGATCTCTGACACAACACGTAATGCATCCATCGTGATGCTAACCAAAGGCACACTCAGCCGCCTGTCTAAAGAAAACTTTCTCAAATTGCTCAACGAACCGATGATCGAGAAAGTCGATTACACCACCGCCAACCTGAAAGTAAGCAATGGTGAAGCAATATGGCTGGACGTACGTCTGCCGGCTGAATACCAGTCGGCCCACATCAAAAATGCAACACACATGCCATTGATCTTTCTTCGGCTGAAAATGAAAGAACTCGATCCCATGGTTAATTATATTTTATATTGCGACACCGAACGCCGCAGCGCATCCGCCTCCTACATCCTCGGCGAGAAAGGTTATAAAACATCGGTACTAATCAATGGCATTAAAGATATTCCTGCAGATGCCCTTGAAGGAACAAACATATAAAAGCCTGCCATCTGTTTCAAGCGACTAAAGTTCTAATAATGCCGGTTGTTACCAGAAAACCAACAAAAACAAAAAATATAAAACACGTGTTTTTATATGCCGCGGATTCGTATAATAAGTGCATAACC
>WFOC01000093.1 GCA_015488295.1 Gammaproteobacteria bacterium | reverse complement strand
GGCCCTGAATAGTCGTAGGGTGCCCACCGTTTATTTTGGTTTTCGGGTGTAAGCTATGCTCCCCGCGTGGGCACAAAAAACGTACCCACCCTACCGGGGTGGTTTGTAGCCAAAACCAACCCGATAATAATAATTGCGGATGGTTTTATCCGGCAGGCCAAAATCATTTTTGTACACCGGAAAGGTTTTCACTTCCGGTGCCAGTGATTCAAAATACGGTTGTAGTCGATGATTACCAAGATCAGATTCTGAACGTGACAGCATGATGATGGTGTCGCCCTGGAACTCTTCTGCCGGATTCCAGTAAGCAAACATCAGGCTGTTATCACCGACCAGGTGGTTGCCTGTTACCAGCAGTTTGTTGCCATCCCCCAGAAATTCTTCCGTGCCGTAATACGATAACTTGCTGGCAATAAAATATTTATCCATGCCTGCGATCACAATGCGGGCATCATTCGCCGGTAGCTGCTGCTGAATACTCAACATATTGCGCGATACTTCCGGCCAGCCCAGCAGGCGCGCCATGCTGCCGGGGAAGGGGGTGCCGGGTAAACCGATGCTGATGAAATGCAGCAGCAGGGCGTAAGTGCCGAGCAGGATGAACAGCAGCGGCACGGTAAATTTTTTCAGCAGTAGACCAATCCAGCGCCAGCGTAGATTGCTCGCATTTACCGTTAGCCAGGCCAGCATCGGCAGCAGAGTAATCCATAACGGCCCGGTCCAGTTATAACGCGGTTCGTTCTCCAGTGCATTCCAGGCAAACACGCTCATCGGTACCAGCAGAAAGCTGCCGATGAACAGGCGCACGCGTGGCGTAAACGGCGACTGTATAGCACTTTCTTCACGCACGGTTTTTTTGCTGAACAGGTAAGGCAGCGCCAGCAAGGGCAGCGGTGTGACCATGGCCAGAATATTGGTCAGCATCATGCCTAAAAAGAAATGCGGAACCTTTTCAAAACGACCGCTGGCATGGAAAGCAAATGATGCCCAGTCATTGGTGGCGTTCCAGTAAATGACCGGTGAGAAAACCACGGTGGCGATAAGTACAGCAATATAAGGTTCTTTGCGCAGCAGGTATTTTCGCGCCTGTGCATCAAGCAGAATGAATAACAGCGCCGCCGGTGCCAGCAGCACGATGCTGTATTTTGACAGCATGCCCAGCCCCATCGCCAGCCCCACGCCGTACCAGGCTCGCGCTTCATTATGTATCAGTGCACGGTAGAAAAAATACAGCGCCATTACCCAGGCCAGTGTCAGCGGTGAATCGGGTGCCATCAAAAAACCGGTGCCCATAAAAAAATAGGGCAGCAACAGGGCAAAGCTGGTGGCGAACATGGCGCAGGTCTGGTCGACCTGCAGGCGAGCGTAGCGGTAGAAAATAAAGATGAACAGCAGGCCGTAAACAAAGGCAGCAATACGTGTGCCGAAAGCATTATGGCCAAACAGGAATTCACCGCTGAAAATGGTGGTGGCCACCAGCGGTGGATGATCGAGATACCCCGGTGACAGGTGCTGCGCATAGTTCCAGTAATAGGCTTCCTGTGGAATCACTTCCATGCCGCCAAGGAACACCAGGCGCAGGGCAAATACACATACCGCCAGCGTGATGCCCAGAGTCAGCCAGTTGGACGAACCGGTCGGACGGCTGAGTAACAGGCTGCTGCTGTAACTGCCGATCAGCGTCGCCGCTAAAATGCCCAGCACCAGTGCGGCGGTATCGGGCAGACCGAAGTGCACCAGGCTGGCGATGCTGCCGGCGCGTATCGCCAGCTGCACCAGCGAGTAAATGAGTATCGACAGCGTTTTTTGAAAGCCTGAGTTACCGCTGATACTGGCCGCCGGTTTATCAAAGCCGGACAGGTGAAGCAGCAACAATAAAAGCACGGCGACAATAAATCCGCTGAAATGCGATAGCGCGACAGATGAGCCGGCCGAGAACAGGCTGAATGAAACAATGAGGTCGGCGGCCAAAATCAGCCAGGCGATGGCGGTGCCGTCAGCGCCGGGCACAAAACCCGGTCTGCGTATTTCAGAATAAAGCTGTTTTAATGTTTGCAGCAATCGGGGGTTCCTGCGTTATGCAGCCTTGGGCTTTTTCCAGGTGTAAACCGAAGTCACCGCGTAGTTCCACACCGCGCCAACAATGATACCGGACAGCGATGCCCACACCCAGGTGGTATCTTGCTCGAAAATATAAGTGGCGATGCCGATGTTACCCAGCGCGCCGACACTACAGGCCAGAGTGAATGAGATCCAGCCTTTTATCCAGCCCCAGCCGGTCAGTCGCATATCGCGGTAAGTCAGAATGTTGTTCATGGCGTAGTTGCTGGTCATGGCGATTAATGTCGCGGTGGTCTGCGCGATGGTGAACTCGCTATCCGTGTAGTTCAGCATCAGCCACACGGTCAACATGTGTACGATAACGCCAACGCCGCCAACCAGAGTGAAGGCAACAAAACGCACCGGCACGATATGACCGATCAGTTTATCCAGCAGCAGCATGAAATATTCCCACGCCGCCTGGCTGTCGAGTTTGCTTTCACCGGCCTGGCGCGAACGGAATTCGTAAGGCAGTTCGCGGTAACGCAACGGCTCTTTGGACGAGGCAAAAATATCCAGCAGAATCTTGAAGCCGATGCCGGACAGGTTGCGCATGCGTTTTTCAAACGTGCTGCGGCGAATCATGAAAAAACCGCTCATCGGATCGGTGAGGTCGGCGTGTAAAACTGCGCGGCTTAAGCGGGTGGCCAGCTTGCTTATTTTGGCGCGTGATTCCTGCCAGTCACCCAGACCACCGCCTTCGACATAACGGCTGCCGGAAACAACGTCGAGGTCTTCTTCCTTGATGGTTTTCAGCATGGTCGCCAGCAGTTTTTCATCGTGTTGCAGATCGCCGTCGATCACTGCACAAAACGGAGCCGAACTTGCCAGTATGCCTTCGATGGCTGCAGAAGAAAGCCCGCGTCGACCGACGCGTTGCAGCACGCGCACACGCGGATCGCGCTTGGCGATTTCACGAATCTGACTGGCAGTGCCGTCCGGGGAATCGTCATCAACAAAAATCACTTCCCAGCGATGCTCGCCCAGCGCCGCGTCCAGACTTTCGATCATGGGGATGACATTGGGGTGCTCGTTATAAGTCGGCACGATGACGGAAAGCTCGATGATGTGGTCGGAAGTTGGCATATATTATGGGTGTATAGTTGACACGGTGGGCGGTGGTTTTTTAACGGCTGTATCCTGATGTGTATGGGCGCGTATGTTACAGCACCAGTGAATTTCTGTGAAGGAGTGACCCCGGCGAAAAAACAGTTACAGGTTTGTTGTTTTTTCCGGGGTATAGTTCCGTGTTATTTTTCTCGCAGAGTTCGCAAAGAAAAAACATATTGTCCACAGATGAACGCAGATAAACACAGATGTTTTTAGCTTTCGCCTACGGCGAAGCTAAGAAGAAATGCTTTTATCCGTGTTTATCTGCGTTCATCTGTGGATAAAAAAAGGCTTTTCTCTGCGAACTTTGCGCCTCTGCGAGAGTAAATTCTTTACTTCCGCTTGATTCAACATATGACATAAAACTGCCTGCTCGGATTCGAATATAAAATATTTCCACCGAATGAACAAAAGTTAAATCCTATCGCGTAAAATGCGCCGCCTCTATGACGTATTCCCAGCAGCAATCTCCAAATAACTCAGGCAATAAACACGGCCTGAACCCGCAGCAGCACAAGGCCGCGCGCACCATCGACGGCCCGATGCTGGTGCTGGCCGGTGCGGGCAGCGGCAAGACGCGGGTGATCACCGAGAAGATCGCTTATCTAATCGGCGAATGCGGCATTTCACCTTCGCGTATCGCGGCGGTGACTTTCACCAATAAATCAGCGCAGGAAATGAAAAGCCGGGTGAAAAAGCTGGCCGGTGCAAAAGCCACACGTGGCCTGCGGGTATCGACCTTTCACCGACTGGCATTGAATATCCTGCAACAGGAATACGCCGCGCTGAATTACAAATCGGGTTTTTCGGTGTTTGCCACCGGTGACTGCATCACGGTGTTATCCGAGTTACTGAAAGTGACCGGCGAGCGCGGGCTGGATGCGGCCGAGTCGGCGCACTGGCAGATTTCGCAGTGGAAAAATGACGGCGTGATGCCCGATCAGGCTGTGCACGTAGCAGAAGATGATCGCCAGCACGCTATCGCAAAATTATATGTGCAGTACCAGCGCCAGTTGCACGCCTACAATGCTTTCGATCTGGATGATTTGATTTTGCAGACCGCGCATCTGTTCAAAACCCGCGATGACATCCTGCAGCAGTGGCAGAACAAGATTCATTATCTGCTGGTGGATGAGTATCAGGACACCAACGCCATGCAGTACGAGCTGGTGCGAATGCTGGCCGAAAAACGCCAGTGCCTGACGGCGGTGGGTGATGACGACCAGTCCATCTACGCCTGGCGCGGCGCGAAACCGGAAAACCTGGTGCAGCTGTCAAAAGATTTTCCCACCTTGCAGGTGATAAAACTTGAGCAAAATTACCGCTCCAGTCGCCGCATTCTAAAACTGGCCAATGAGCTGATCAAAAACAACCCGCACGTCTACGAGAAAAAACTGTGGAGCGATCTGGGCATGGGCGAGCCGGTGCGTTTGATTCAGTGCAACAGCGAAGAAGATGAAGGCGAACGGGTGTGCATGGAACTGCAGTCGCACAAGATTCAGCGCATGACCAAATATAAAGATTACGCGATCCTGTATCGCGGTAATTTTCAGGCGCGGGTGTTCGAAACTTATCTACGTGGTTTGCACATTCCTTACGTGGTCAGTGGCGGCATCTCGTTTTTCGAGCGTACCGAGATCAAGGACATCGTGGCTTATCTGCGCTTGCTGGTGAACCCGGATGATGACGCGGCATTCCTGCGTTGCATCAATACCCCGCGCCGAAGCATCGGTGCGGCGACACTGGAAAAGCTGGGCAAGTACGCCACCAAACGCGAAGTCAGCATGCTTTCTGCCTGCGGCGAAGTTGGCCTGGAATCACGCATTTCAAAAAGCGCCTATAAAAACCTGTCGATCTTCACCGACTGGTTGTTGCGCCTGGCGCACCGCGCTGAAGACGAGCCGGCGACCGAAATCATGCAGCAGTTGCTGGAAGATATTCATTACGAAGACTGGCTGCGCGAGCAGAGCAAGGATATCGAAACCGCTGAACGTCGTTGGCAGAACGTCATCGAACTGAAAGACTGGCTGGCGCGTCTGCAGAAAAAAGATGCCGATGCCAGCGTTGCTGAGCTGATGGCGCAGCTGTCGTTGATGGATATCCTGCAACGCAATCAGGATGACAGCGATCTGGATGCGGTGCAGCTGATGACACTGCACGCCGCCAAAGGCCTGGAGTTCCCACACGTGTTTCTGGTCGGCTTCGAAGAAGAACTGATCCCGCACGCCACCAGCATTCAGGAAGACAACATCGAAGAAGAACGCCGGCTGGCCTACGTCGGCATCACCCGCGCTGAAAAAAGTCTGACCATGACCATGGCGCGCTCACGCAAAAAATACGGCGAACGCATCGTCTGCGAACCCAGTCGTTTTCTTGATGAGCTGCCGGAAGACGAAATCGAATGGCTGGGCGGCAAAGCCTCCAAAGAAAAAGCCACGCAGGATAAAGGGCAGTCACACCTCGACGGTTTGAAAGCCCTGCTGGGTTAATTGCTCGCTCGAATACCCCGATCACGGTTTATTCGTAGGGTGGGCAATTTTTTCTGCCCACGCGGATCCCCGGCTTTCAGATTTCATACGGACAAAAAAACGGCCCACTCCGCAGTCATACGTTTAAAACAGGTAGGTCAGGCATTGCCTGACGAAAGGTGATTCCATCAGCTCACTGACGGTGGGCAGTGCCCGCCCTACGGCGTTATATATGTATTACTCATGGGGAATTGTCAGCAATAAGCCAGAACAGTATTGTTATCGGCTTTTTTAGAACATCGGTTTTTCAGGAGAATCAGGTGGAAGCAAAACTTTATTACCCAAACATGCAGAACTTCACCATGGAAGTGAATGGCGAAAAAATTCTTTGTGATGGCGAAGGTTATTTGCTTGATCTGGAAGCCTGGTCAGAAGATTATGTACGTGCCTCGGCCGAACGTGAAGGCCTGGAACTGACCGACGAGCACTGGCAGGTTATCAGCTTCATCCGTGACTTCCACGAAAAACACGGCGTGCAGGCACCGGTACGCGACATGGTTAAGTTCTTCAGAAAAGCCTGGGGCAAAGAGCGCGGCAACAGCAAATACCTGCACGAAATCTTTCCCAAAGGCGGCCCGCAAAAGCAGGGTAATCGTCTGGCTGGGGTGCGCAAGCCGAAAGGCGAGCATTAATCCAGATATAGCTATTGAGTTGTAGGGTGGGCAGGCTTTTTTGCCCACGCGGGAAATTCAACCTGCTATTCAGCGTGGGCAAAAAAACCTGCCCACCCTACGTGTAAAATCAGGTCAGAGGTGGGCGCTAGTCTCTGATTCAGTTAATTTCTTTTTGGCGTAAACTTTATTTCGATATCATAACCGACTGCATTGGCATACTGCTCGATGGTTGATAATTTGGGCGAGTTAACCGAGTTTGCGTTTTCAAGCCGGGAGATATTACTTTTTTTTGTATGTAAAACTTCCGCAATCTGCTCCTGAGTCAGACCAGCCTGTTGTCGTAATGCGATCAGCTTTTTACGCAAGGCATAGGCTGGCGCAAGAGATTGATACTCATCATTAACAGCTTTCTTAGAAAGCGCTTTTTTCTTAAATTCTTTTAGTGTTGGTCTACTCATCTTAAAATGTCTTTCATGCGTTTTCTTGCCAGATCCAAATCTTTTTTAGGTGTTTTTTGAGATTTTTTAACGAATGAATGCAAAATAATAACTTCTCTACCTTTCACCGTACAATAAATCGATCTGCCTATTCCTTCCCTGCCTTTAGCGCGAATCTCAAAAAGCCCCGCGCCTAAAGTGCCAACATATGGCCTGCCTAAATTTGGGCCTAACTCTTCAATCATTTCTGCAATATGCAGAAAGTTAGCCAAAATTCCGGAAGGGAGATTTAGTGTTTGAACTTCCACTTTGTCGTTGTAAAACGTGATTTTCCATTTCATCTAGAAGTTATCATAGTTGATAACTTTGATGGTATCAAGTCCCCAATAAAATGGTACTGATAGTTAAAGCGAACAGGTCTCCTTGCTTATTTCTTTAACCTGGAATATTGTAGCCTGAAGACTACAATTAGAAAGGACGCTAATGGAATAATGATGAATGCATTATGAGTAAAACAGTTAAATATAATACGAGTGATTACCTTAATTCTCCGGAAGAAGTCGCAGCTTATATCGAAGCTGTGCTTGAAGAAGATGATCCTGCTTTATTGCTCATGGCGTTGCGAAATGTTGCAGAATCACAGGGCGGCGTAGCGATGATGGCGGAGCAGTCGGGCTTGAGCCGGGAAAGTCTGTATCGTACTCTTTCAAAAAATGGTAACCCAAAAATATCTACCCTGATGTCGATCATGAAAGCATTGGGGCTTCATTTGTCGGTTAAGGCAGCCTGAATTTTATGAAAACCAGGTGCTAGAATTCTCTTCCCTCGATGGCTTAAAAAACTGGTTTGCTCTATTTTGTCATTCTGAGCGAAGTCGAAGAATCTGTTACCACTGTGCTATCAACAGGTTGCGGAGTATAAGATTTTTCGGCTTCGCTCAAAATGACATTAACCAGAATTTCCTTAAATGATAGAAGCTCTGGCGTTTACTGTAGTATCTCTAACCCTGTTGCTTTTCAACTAACTTCCTTACACTGCTGGAATAATCACTCTATTTAGAGTATTGTTAATAGTATTCTTTATAATGCTTTTTATGAGGTGCTTATGTCCAGTATTACAGCGAACGAGCTGAAAACAAAAGGGGTGTCAGTGGTTGAAGATGCCCTGCGCAGCAACGATGAGGCGGTTATTACTGTGCGCGGTAAGGAAGCCTACGTAATCATCGATATCAACAAATACAGCAAATTCAGAGAATATGAACTGGAAATCGCGTTGCAGGAAACCAGAGCCGATATTGCCGAGGGACGGGTTGTGCGTGAAAGCGTAGACGACCATATGAAGAGGGTTCTCGATAAGTGACCTATCAGCTCATATACACGGATAGTTATAATAAACGAGCAAAAAAGTTTCTACGTAAACATCCAGAAATACATAATCAATATCGCAAAACCCTGCAACTGCTGGAGCTAAATCCTTTTCATCCGTCGCTGCGATTGCATGGCCTGGAAGGGCGGTTGAAAGGGTTGTCGTCAGTATCGATTAATATGAGTTATCGGATTGTGTTGGAGTTGGAGATTAAAGAGGGTGAGATTGTTTTGATTAATGTTGGTAGGCATGATTGTGTTTATTAGTAAATGTTACTTTGTTGTCAGGTACCGATAGTTTTAATAGGTATACTGTCCCCAGAACTCTCCTGAACGAAATCTTTCCCAAAGGCGGCTCGTAATAAAAGAAGGGTAATCGTTTTGCGGGCGTGCGCAAGCCGAAGGGCGAGCATTAGGTCGCTATAAATAATGCTGAAAGTGAAAAACTTGTTGAATTAAGAGATTGGTTCTCACCCATGCTAATGAATGGCCAAGTTACTGTCAAAGATTCATTTAATTGAATCGTAGTGAGTAATTGCGGCAACAATACGGTCTAAGAGTGGCGTGAAGCCGTTAAAATTAATAGTATTTTTCTGTGTTTTGATAACTTTTTGAGCAAATATTTCTTTTGAATACTCCTTATCATTATCTCTATTATCATCGGGATTGAAACTCTTTCCAGAAACAATAGTTTTTTTAGTTTCATCGTCAAAAAAATCTTCTATTGTAGTTTCTTTTCCTGAGTTAAGTGGGGTTAAAACTATATAAAGGTTGTGCATTACATATATAAAATCAGCTTCACGATAAGCTTCTTTTTTTAGTATTGTTGGATGAGCTGTCGCGGTATCAATTTTTTTAAGCTTGCCTTCTATACCTTTGTCATTCTTGCCTGCAAAACCCGCATCATTATCCAGAATGATAATAACTGGATGCTGAGGATTAGGCGCATGATGAAATTTATAATGCTTATCAAACTTGCTGATAAAGTAATTTAAGTATGATGTGCCACCATGTAACTCTAATAAAAATCGAGTTCGTGTAGAATAGTTGAGAAATTGAATTAATAGTTCATATGGATTCTCTTTGGTTTTAACCTTGGCAAGTTTAGGGTATCCGCTTGCCAAAATGTTAATTGCTGATTTTAGATAGATAGGGTCGGTTTGACCTTCACATAGAATTGTTGGTTTGGTGTTGCCGTAAAACAAACGATAATATAAAAACCTACTAAAAGTTTTTTCTCTGCCGCTAAGTAACGGTGTTGTTTTATGACCGTGTCTAGCAAGTGAATAAATATGGTTCAATGGAGGCTTTTGACGTAAACGATTAAAAAAATCAATTTGGTCAATAAAGTTTAGTTTTCCTTCTAGCTTATCAATGTTACCTTTTTCTTCACCATCGGCTGTTTTCTGAATAAATGCACCAGTATGAAATAAACTATTACATTGAGATTTTACTGTTCGCCAATATTCTTTTTTCACATTAGGTTTTTTGTTAACGATTAGTCCAGTTACATCTTGTCTTGAATCTCTGTATTGAATCCGTGTTTTCTTATCATTAATTGAAAACCCTGCTCGTTTAATCTCATTTTTTAGTTTTTTTCCAGAAATGTATATACCATCTTCATTTCGCATTATCTGGCTAGGGAATATTGACTCGCGAGTCGAGAAAGACATGTCATCAGCATACCTTGAGTAAGTGCAAGAATGCTTCTTCGCCAATGCTGCAAGTCTAATATCTAATGAATGCGTTATTAAGTTGGTTATGACTGGTGAGCATGGACTGCCTTGTGGGAGCTTGTTATCGTAGCAAGCGATTTGAGCGATGACAGTAGCAATATGAGGATTTAACTTGAAGTTATTGTTTTTTATAAAGAACCCTCTAACCCGACCAAAGTTAAAGCTATCAAAAAAGTCCTTTAAATCTATATTAAGCACATTTTTCTGGTTCAAGTGCATCATGGCATTGGTAAGAATCGAACGTTTACGCACAAAGCCATGAGATAATGTTGGTTTATAGTTGCTGTTCTCTCGTTTGAGTTCGTTTATTTCATCTATGCAATCCAGCAAAAGAATAGAAAGGCTAGACTGTAAGCTCTTTAACTTGCTTGTAGGTGCAAATATAGTTCTCTCGCCACCGCTTTTTTTGGGGATTGTAAAGCTAGTGTATTGATTTTCGGGTTTTAAAATATAGAGGGTATGAGTGAGAAGCGGAGCTTTTACGCCTAATAATAAGGCTAGCTCAGGTTTTGTTGTTATTGTTTTAAGTGCCTCTAGCCTTTTCATGAGGTTTATAAATTCCAAATTAAAGTGGCTTATGGACACTCTTACGCACTCTGGGAGAGACTATCAAGATGAGCATAATCACTACTAAGGGGCAATCCTTTCGGATAATTTTTTCACTGACCGCGATACGCGACCCAAAATCTGTCCATAAGCCGCTAGCGAATATATCAAGCTTTTATATTGTTATCAATCAAAGCATACGATAAAGGTTGCTGGAGAAATTAAATTTTAATCAGCTTTTAAAACCCACTCAGCAAACCCACCATCCAAATCCCCATAACTCCCAAGCACCGGCTCCAGAATATTCGCATCGTCATCAATAGCCGGATAAGGAATCCTTTTCTGCTGACAGCAGTTAGCAATTTTAGGATGGCAGGCTTCAAACAATAAAGTCATATAAGTTTCTTCATCGAGTGAACGATGCTCGTACATACCAGCCGCCATGCGCTGATGATAAGCCTCATATAAAACCAGTGCCGATGCCACCGAAACATTTAATGACTGCACCATGCCAGCCATCGGAATGCTGATATTTTCATCAGCTATCTGAATAGCCTGCTCGCTGATGCCTTCGAGTTCTTCGCCGACCAGGATGGCGGTGGGTCTGGTGTAATCGATCTCGCGATAGTCTTTGGGCTTGCCGTCTAGCGTGGTGGCGATGATCTGAAAACCCTGTTGTTTTAGATGGTTCAGTCCTTGTTCGGTGGATGGATGCTTGTTCACCTTGATCCATTTCTTCGTGCCGCCGGCGGACATTTGCGTCAGGCGGATGGAAGTGAGTTCGGTGATGGCGTGAATTTCCAGTCCGCCGACGGCTTCCAGGGTTCTTGCAACGGCGGCGAGGTTGTGTGGTTTGCGCACGTTTTCCATCACCACGGTCAGGTCGGGTTGTCTTCTGTCCAGGCTGGCCTTGATGGTGGCTAAACGTTCCGGGGTCATCGTGGTTTATCTGTATTTGCGCAGATACCACCACTCGAACAAGCGTTTCGTCCAGTGGAATAAAATTGTTTGCGGCAGCATGGTGTTGCTGCTTTCTGTGCGCGAGATCATCATGCCTTTGTTGTTGCTGTCGATGATGCACATCAGTTCGACTTTGAAGGTGGCATCGGCGCTCTGGCCGTTTAACTCGGCGAGCAGATTTTTAGCAGCGGCTTCGGCTTGCAGGTCGGCCATGTGTGCCTGCTTGGGCATCCAGTCCGGGCCGGGAAAACTGCCGGAGTCGCCAGCGACATACACCGCGTCCATGGACTCGACTTTGCAGTGCCTGTCGGCTTTTATCATGCCACCTTCGGAGCGTGGCAGTTCTGAATTATCGAACCATTTGTTGCCGGTCATGCCCGGCATGAAAATAATCAGGTCGGCATCGAACTCGCCGCCTTCGGTGATGACTTTGTCGCTCTCGAATGCTTTCATCTTGTTGCCAAGATGTGTTTGTATGCCGCGCTTTTTCATTTCGTCGAGTAACTTACTCACCGCTTTTGGCCCGAGCCGATTGCCCGGTTTTGGCGCGGGGGTGAAAAACACCAGTTCGAACTTGTCACGAATACCGCGCTGTCTTAACAGGGTATCGGTGCCGAACAGAAATTCAAACATCGGCCCGCCGCGCATGGCGGAGGGTTCTTTCGGGTTGCCGGCAAAACCGAATGCGATGCTGCCGCCGTCCATCTTGTTCAGCCGGTCGCGTATCGCTTCGGCGGCATCGATGCCTTCGCAGGGCGTGATGGCGTTTTCGATGCCCTGCAGTTTTTTGATGAAGCGGCCGCCGCAGGCGATGATCAGGCCGTCATTTTTTATCTCGCCGTTATCGGTCTCGACGATGCGGCCACCTTCACGCAGGCCGGTCACGCGTGCGGCGTGAAACTTGACGTTCATGCGTTTGAAAAAGTTTTGCAGCGGAATGATAATGTCTTCGCGCTTGCGCAGGCCGCTGGGTATCCAGATCAGGCTGGGCAGATACTGTAGTTCGGCGCGCGGTGAGATCAAAGTTATCTCGCATTGTTTATCCTGTTTGCGCAGTTGCCGCACGGCGGTTAATCCCGCAAACCCTGAACCGATGATGGTGATGTTTTTCATTGTGAATCCCTTTTGCTGTATCTGCCGATTATAAGAAATAAATTGTTCTGGTAATATTTTTTCTGGAAATTATTTATGGTCGCAGTAGCCGGGAATGCTTACATCAAGTTTATCGGTGGTTTTCGATTCGCACCAGATGTAAACCTCGGTGCTTGCCGGGTCGCACGACTGGCAACTGCTGCCGCAGGAGCCGGTGGCCGAGCGTTTTTCGACTTTGCCTTTTTTGATCCAGACATCCAGCATGCCGCGAACCGCGTCGGCATCGGTATCAAAATGCAGAGCGATGTCGCTGAGTGTGCACTGGCCGCGCTGTTTTAAATAATCACGTATTTGCGAAAGAATCATGCGTTTGCCTCTGCTGCAAGGCTGGTGCCGCTTGTGTCTTTATGCGCCCATCGTCGCAGGCCATAAAACAGGGCAATGAGAAACACGACAACCCCTGCCAGCCATAAGCCGGAGAACAGCGGGTGTTGCGAGAAGGTACTGATCTGATAAAAACTGCTGGCGGTGATGTAGGCGATGGTCGTGGTCCACAGTGCAACAAATGCCGCCCAGCGCGTGCCCGCTTCGCGGCGGATGACAGCGATGGTGGCCGCGCAGGGAAAATACAGCAGCACAAATAACAGGTAGGCAAAGGCACCGGCCTGACCATCGAAGCGTTTGGTCATGGCTCCGAAGGTGGTGTTGCTTACCTGTTGTGAAGCGGCTGCGGCTTCCAGTGAATGAATATCACCGATATCCATCTGCAAGGGGTCGCCAAACATTTCGCTTAAGCCGGAAAGATTTTCCGGCACGGTGGCCAGAGCCTCATCGATGGCCTGCCAGAAATCAAACTCTTCACCGTCGCTGGTTTCGCCGGCATCGTCACGAGCCAGCTGGCTGTACAGTGTATCCAGTGTGCCGACCACGACTTCCTTGGCAAGCACGCCGGAGATAACACCCAGTACCGCCGGCCAGTTTTCCTCTGTGATGCCCATGGGGGCGAATGCCGGGGTGATGGTTTTGCTGACTGTTGCCAGCACGGAATCGTTAGAATTTTCATGACCGATGGAGCCGTCGGTGCCGATGGCGTTGAGTACGTTGATGATCAGCACCATCACCACGATAACCTGACCGGCCTCTTTGATGAACAGGCGAACCCGGTCCCAGGTGCGCAGCATAATGCCTTTCAGGGTTGGCATGTGATACGGCGGCAGCTCCATCATAAAACCACTGCTTTCGCCGGACAGTATCGTGCGTTTCATCAGCAGGCCGGTAAGAATGGCGACACCGATGCCAATGATATAAAGCGCAAATACCAGGTTCTGCCCGTTGCTGGGAAAAAAGGCAGCGACGAATAAAGCGTACACCGGCAGGCGTGCGCCGCAGGACATGAACGGGTTCATTAATATTGTCAGCTTGCGTTCGCGTTCATTTTCTAAAGTGCGCGTCGCCATCACCGCCGGTACGTTACAGCCGAAGCCGACGATCAGGGGCACAAAAGCTTTGCCGGGCAGGCCGATGCTGCGCATGAAACGGTCCATGACAAACGCGGCGCGTGCCATGTAACCGCTGTCTTCAATGGCGGATAAAAACAGATACAGTGCGGCGATGATAGGAATAAAGGTCGCGACGACCTGAATACCGCCGCCGATACCGTTGGCCAGAATGATGCGCAGAAAATCCGGGGTGCCGATGCTGCCGAGCAGGTTAGAAAAACCATCGACAAAAATCGCACCGGCAATACCATCAAACACATCAATAAAAGCGCCGCCGAAGTTGATGGTGAACATAAACATCAGATACATTACCAGCAGAAAGAATGGTATGCCGAACATGCGGCTTAAAACAAAGTTGTCGATTCTGTCGGTAACGGTTTTTCCGAGTTTGCCTTTTTCATTCATCACCGTTTGTGCCAGTGCGTGCGCGTGGCTGAAACGGCTGTCGGCGATATGGATGTCGGCATCTTCACCCGCGCGTTCTTCGATGATGGTTTTCCATTTGTCGACAACATCCATCACCGATGCGCCGCACTGTTCTTTTGCATTGCTGTCGCTTTCCAGCAGTTTCAGCGCCAGCCAGTGCAGGTTGTCTTTGGTTGCGGTGCTGCATTTTTCCAGGCGCGGCATGAGGTCGGTGATGGCCTGTTCGACCACTTCATCGTGTGCCAGGCGAAAACCGCCGCTGTGCTCGCCGTGGGTGATGGCGATAATTTCCTGCTTGAGTTTGTCGATGCCTTCGCCGCTGATGGCAACTACCGGCACCACCGGGCAGCCGAGTTCCTGTGACAGTTTTTCACAGTCGATGTCGATGCCGCGCTTGCGGGCGACATCCATCATGTTCAGCGCCAGCAGGATGGGTACGCCCATCTCCAGCAGCTGTGCGGTGAGGTAGAGGTTGCGTTCCAGGTTGGAAGCATCGACCACGTTTATGATCAGGTCGGCATCGCGTGATAATAAATAATCGCGGGTGACTTCTTCGTCGACGGAGCTGGCATCCAGCGAATAAATGCCGGGCAGGTCGTAGGCGGTGACCAGGTGGTTATCCAGTTCGAAAAATCCCTGTTTGCGGTCGACCGTGACCCCCGGCCAGTTGCCGGTTTTCTGGCGGATGCCGGTGAAGGTGTTGAACAGCGCTGATTTGCCGCAGTTGGGGTTGCCCGCCAGCGCGATGGTCAGGGAGCCGCCAGAAGCATGGCCACCAGAAGCATGGGCCTCTTTGGTATTATCGCAGCAGCCCATGATCTAGAGGTTCTCTAGGGGTTCGACCAGAAGTTTTTCTGCGATGCCGGGGCCTAATGCGACGCGTGTTCCGGCATTTTGAATGACCACGCTTTTGCCGCGATGGTTGAGCATGTTGACCACTGTGCCGACGCGCAGGCCAAGTGACAGCATGCGGCGTACCATGATCTTGCCGCCGTCGATAGAGGCAATGCGCCCGCTGTGCCCGTTTTTCAGGGCAAGCAAACTGGTTGTGGCCTGTGCCTTGCTCATAATAAAGTGCTTCGTTAGGTTTATAGTGTTCAGCAGCTTGCTTAATCGTTAAAGAGAATCGTTCTCATTTGGCAATATTAAGCCACTCTTAAACAGAAAGCAATCAGCCCAAACTGGATATGTTCTATGTTTGTGCCAGTTTGAGGAAAAGGATCATCTTCAGCGGGTTCCGGCGTTGCGTGTATACTCGGTCTTCTGGAGGTGTTAAAGATAATGCTTGTTGAAAATAGTCCGGAAGAATGATCGGAAAATTGCGTAAAAAATATTCATTACAAGTCACTATCAGTACATTATTCATCACGATAATTACGATACTGGGGCTTACTCTGATCATGCAGAGTTTCAACAAAACCTCGGACATCATGCTCAATTCTGCGTACGACCTGTACCAGCATATTCCTGAAGAACTCAATCTTGATATTCAGGCCACCTACGGTCCGATCATCGGTGCCTTGAAACATCTGCACTCCTCACCTGTTATCAGGGCGAAAACCTTTGAGCAGCGCAAACAGCAGCTGCCGGTATTCAAGGCCATGCTTGCATCTGCACCATCGGCTGCTGCAGTCAGTGTGGCTTATGAAGATGGTGATTATTTTGGTGCCATGTTTGTACGCAGCGAAGTCATGCGGGAAAAATACCGGGTGCCGGCGGGTGCGGTGTTTATGGTGCGTTATCTCAACCGTTCGCAGGCAGAAGCCGGTTTTAAAAGCGGCCACATGTATACCATTTTTTATGATGATGCGCTGAACGAGATTTCGCGTAACGCGGGTGAGGTCACATCGTTTGATCCACGTTCCCGTCCCTGGTATGTGCAGCTGAAAAACAGCGAGGTCGGCCAGGTTGTTCGCACAAAACCTTATGTGTTTTACGACAGCCGGGTGGTGGGGCTGACGGTCAGTGAAAAAGCGGATAATAATGCGGCGGTTGCTTTTGATATTACTTTGCAGAATCTGGCAAAAGTCATTTCGAAATACCGCAAGACAAAACATTCCGAGGTGGTGTTGATTAATGCATCGGGTGAAACCATCGCTTATGAAAATCAGCAGAAAATCATTATCTCCGCTGATACCGCACCAGCCATGCCGGCAGATGGTGAAAAGTTGCAACTGGCCAGACTGGATCAGCTTGGCAGTGGCGTGCTTTCATTTGTGAGTAAAATCCTTGTTGATAAAAACGGTGAGATAAAAAATCAGCAGCTGGATTTTGATTACAACGAAAAGCGCTGGATAGGCAGCGTGCGTGGTATCAGCGGTGGCAGTAATTTGTACGCGCTGATGCTTACGCCGGTTGATGAGCTGTTAAAAGAGGCTGTCGGCATTCGTGAAAATCTGATCAAGATTGCACTGTTCGTGCTGCTGATTTTTATTCCCGTGGTCTGGTTTACCGCGAAGAAAATTTCTACGCCGCTTAATCTGCTGGCAAAAGAAGCCGAAGCGATTTCGCGTTTTGATTTTGAGCGGTCACATCTGAAGCCGTCGTTTATCAAAGAAGTGGATGAGCTGGATTCGGCGATGGATCTGATGAAGTCGACCATCAATAAATTTATCAAGCTGATCAATTCACTGGCCGGTGAGCAGAACCTCGATGCCCTGATTAAAAGCATCACCCGTGAAACCATGCAGATCAGTCATGCCGATGCCGCGCTGATCTACCTGGTCGATGAGCAGGATGATTTATTAAAAGCCGACTACTGCGTCGCCCGGGATAACGGCGAAATAAATACGCAGCCTCTTGCGCAACTGATGCTGGATGATGTGGCAAAACTTTTTCAGCAGAAAGAAAATCGCCGCAGTTGTGTCATCGAGTTGAGCCGGGAAAGTGAGAGCAAGTTGTCGCCGCTGCTGACTTCGCTGGACGAAGAAACCCTGTGGTGTATCGCGTTGCCGTTGCAAAATCGTAACGATGAAACCATCGGCCTGTTGTGTTTGCTCTACCGGCAGAGTGAAACTGTGAAGCAGTTGAGCAACATCGAGTTTGTCGAAGCCCTGTCCGGTTTTGCTGCGGTCACGCTGGAAAGCCGGCAGTCGTTGAAGATGCAGGAAGAATTGCTGGATTCTTTCATCAAACTCATCGCCGGCGCGATTGATGCCAAGTCGCCGTACACCGGCGGCCATTGCATGCGCGTGCCGGAGATCACGCTGATGCTGGCGAGGGCGGCCTGTGAAAGCCGCGAAGGACAATACAAAGATTTTGATCTGGATGAAAAGCAGTGGAAGGAACTGAGTATCGCGGGCTGGCTGCACGACTGCGGCAAGGTCACCACGCCGGAATATGTGGTCGATAAAGCAACCAAGCTGGAAACCATTTACGACCGTATCCACGAAGTGCGCATGCGTTTTGAAGTTTTAAAACGTGATGCCGAAATCGACTGCTGGCAGCAGATCGCCGATGGCGGTGATAAGCAGGCGTTGCTGGCAACGCTGGAACAACAGAAAAAAACACTGGATGAAGATTTTGCTTTCATCGCCGAATGCAATGCCGGCGGCGAATTCATGGCGGATGAAAAAATCGAAAGATTGCAGGCCATCGCAAACAAAACATGGCAGCGTACGCTGGATGACAACCTGGGTCTGTCCTGGGAAGAATTAAACCGTAAACAGAACAAAAACGATGAGCTGCCGGTGGAAGAAAAACTGCTGGCAGACAAACCTGAACACCTGATCGCGCGCCACGAAAACGATAAAATACCGGCTGATAATCCCTGGGGTTTCAAGGTTGATACGCCGGAGTATAAATATAATCGTGGTGAGCTGTATAACCTCTGCGTGAAAAAAGGCACGCTGAGTGAAGAAGAGCGTTACATGATTAATGGCCATATGATTCAGACCATTATCATGCTGAACAACCTGCCGTATCCCAAAGATTTGCGCAACGTGCCGCTGATTGCCGGCAGTCATCACGAGACCATGGACGGCAAGGGCTATCCGAAGCGGCTATGCATGAGCGAGCAACCGGAAACTGCGCGCATGATGGTGATTGCCGATATTTTTGAAGCCCTGACCGCATCCGACCGACCCTATAAAAAAGCCAAAACCCTGAGTGAATCGCTGCGTATTTTAAGTTTCATGCGCAACGATAAACACATCGATCCGGATTTGTTCGAGCTGTTTTTACGCGGTGGCGTTTATCTTGAATACGCAAAAAAATTTCTTTTGCCAGAACAAATCGATGAAGTGAATATCGAAGATTATTTAGGCTGACTGTTTTTGAGTGATGGAAGATAGCAAAGATTATTCAGCCGCCGAAGAAAAAATAAACATCGCTTCACATGCGCTGGGTTTTGTTTTGAGCCTGGTCGCGTTGGTGCTTCTGGTGGTGCGCGCCAGTCTGTATGGCAATGCCTGGCATATTGTGAGTTTCAGTATTTTTGGTGCCAGCCTGGTCACGCTGTATGCTGCTTCGACGATTTATCATAGCGCAAAAAATCCGGTAATAAGAAACCGCCTGAGAATTGTTGACCATGCCACGATTTATATTCTTATCGCCGGCACCTACACGCCTTTCACGCTGGTAACTCTGGGTGGTGTTACTGGCTGGGTTATCTTCGGAGTTTCCTGGGGCATGGCGCTGGTCGGCATTATTCTGAAAATATTTTTCACCGGAAAACATGACCTGCTCTCGACGCTGATGTATGTGTTTATGGGCTGGATAATTGTGTTTGCTATCGAGCCGCTGATTCACAACCTGTCTTCGCAGGGTTTGTTCTGGCTGGTCACTGGCGGGGTGGCTTACACCCTGGGTGCGGTGTTATACAGCATCAAAAAAATAAAATTCAATCACGCGATTTTTCATGTGTTTGTTTTGATCGGCAGCGCCAGCCATTTTATTTCGGTGTATTTTTATGTGTTACCGGGCAGCTGATTAAAACGGTCTAGTATTGAAAATGTTTTTCGATGCTGAATTTTCTGCGCAGGTCACGCAAGATCAGGTAGGTCCATGGCCACAGCAGGGTGCTGGTGATGGTTGGCATGAAATATAACCAGCTGTCTGGTGCGCGACCGAGCATGCCGTCTACCCACAGGGTCAGCAGTTGTTTGACCAGCAGCAGGACGAAGATAACGATGGCCTGCTGCAGCAGTGAGGCCACGCGCAGGCGTTGGTGCTGAATATGGATGATATAAATAACCAGCACCATGCCGATGGCGTGCTGTCCCATCAGGGTGCCGTAACTTACGTCCAGCAGCAGGCCGGTGAACCAGGCCACGGTGACACCGATGCGGGTTGGCATTGCCATTGCCCAGTAGATTAAAACCAGTGTCACCCAGTCGGGGCGAAAGCCTGCCGCCCAGTCCGGCAGCGGCATGATGGCGAGCATGAACGCGCCGATGATGGTGATGAAGCCGATGCGCAGGGTTTTATTCACGGTTGCCTCGGCGTTGTGAGTGTTTCTTTTCTTTTTCTCCGTTTACACTGCTATCGTTTTTTTCGTTCTTGCTGTCTGCTTCCTCGGCGGTTTTTTTGTCTTCTTTGGCAGGCTCGGGTTTGTTACGCCACACCAGCAGAACCTCGCGGCTTTTATCCAGCTGCGCGTGCGGCTTGGCTTCAATCAGTGAAAATGCTTCGCCAGCAGGGTGTTCTACTTTGCTGACGATGGCGACTGGAAAGTTGGGTGGAAACGTGCCACCCAGACCGGAGGTGATAAGCAGGTCGCCGACTTTTATGTCAACACTGTGTGGCAGGTGCAGCAAATTAAGCTGGTCGATTTTACCGCTGCCAAATGCGATGGCGCGCAGGCCGGTGCGGTTGACCTGTACCGGAATAGCGTGGCTGGCATCGGTGATCAGCATGGCGGTGGACGACATCGGGCCGACATGCACTACCTGTCCCATAATGCCCAGCGCGTCGATGATGGGTTGCCCCTGGTAGACATCATTATTGCTGCCCTTGTTGAGCAGAATCAGTTGCCGGTAGGGGTCGACATCGACGTTAACAATTTCGGCGATGAGCAGGCGTTCGGTGGTTTTGGGGATTGCGCCCAGCAGTTTTCGCAGGCGGTCGTTTTCTTTTTCGATGATGTCCAGCTTTTGCAGCTGTACGCGGTTTTCCAGGTGGCGGGCTTCGAACTCACGGTTTTTTTCCAGCAGCGCCTGGCGGGCGCTTAAAGATTCATCCGCCCAGTAATAAAGTTTGATGGGCAGGTCGATGGTGTATTGCAGCGGGTAGATGATGCTGGATAGTGCGCTGCGTACCAGATCGACCGAATGCCAGCGATGGTCGACGGTCATCAGCGCGATGGAGGCGACAACAAGCACCGCCATGCGGACGGTTGCTGAAGGGCCTCTGATAAATAATGTTTGCATGCGCCTGCCTTGAGTTAACCGTCAGGTACAGACATTACTCGACAGCGAGGAAGTCGCCTCCGTGCTGATCGATCAGTTCCAGCACACGGCCGCCGCCGCGAGCCACACAGGTAAGCGGGTCTTCGGCCATGACCACGGGCAGGCCGGTTTCTTCCATGATGAGACGGTCGAGGTCGCGCAATAATGAGCCGCCGCCGGTCAGCACGATGCCGCGTTCAGCAACATCTGCGCCCAGTTCAGGCGGGGTTTGTTCCAGCGCGGTTTTTACTGCGCTGACGATGCCGTGCAGCGGTTCCTGCAGGGCTTCGAGAATTTCGTTGCTGTTGAGTGAGAAGCTGCGCGGAATACCTTCTGACAGATTGCGGCCTTTGACTTCAATTTCCAGCAGGTCTTTGCCGGGATAGGCAGTGCCGATCTCGTGCTTGATTTTTTCTGCGGTGGCTTCACCGATAAGGATGCCGTAGTTGCGGCGTACATAATTGGTGATGGCTTCGTCGAACTTGTCGCCACCGACGCGTACTGATGCCGAGTAGACGATGCCATTTAATGAGATGACGGCTACTTCCGAGGTACCACCACCGATGTCCAGTACCATGGAACCTTTTGGTTCGTCGACCGGCATGCCGGCACCGATAGCGGCGGCCATTGGCTCGTCGATTAAATATACTTTTCGTGCGCCCGCGCCAGCGGCCGATTCACGAATGGCACGGCGTTCCACCTGGGTCGCGCCGCATGGAACACAGATCAGCACGCGCGGGCTGGGGCGCAAGACTTTGCTCTCGTGCACCGAGCGGATGAAATGCTGTAACATTTTTTCGGTAATATTGAAGTCTGCGATCACGCCGTCGCGCATCGGGCGAATGGCGGTGATGTTCTGCGGGGTGCGGCCAAGCATGCCCTTGGCATCTTTACCGTAAGCTTCGATGGTTTTGGGGCCGCCGGGGCCGCGATCCTGACGGATGGCGACGACTGACGGTTCGTTGAGAACGATACCTCGACCGCGAGCGTATATCAATGTATTGGCAGTACCAAGATCGATTGATAAATCGTTGGAAAACATTCCCCGTAAACGATTCAAAAACATGTGTGTGCAGACCTATTTGTTCTTAAAGGAGCGCCGCAAAATTTATATTAACGGGACGAACCGGGTCAGTGAAAGTTGACCAGAATCCCCGAAATATTTGAGAGCCCTTAGTGTGTTGTTTTAATTATTCTCTAAATGATAGAGTTTTTTGCCGAAAATGCCACGAAATCAGAGATTCCCTCTCGTCAAATTGCGCGTACTGTAGCAATCAGACCGCTATTGAGCAAGGTTTATTAGCCAGATGTTGCTGGCTTTGACCGCAAGTTAACCATTCTATTCTCCTGATCGGTAAGAAATGCTGATTTGAGGAATAAAAATGAATAAAGAAATTTTCTCTTGCAGAGAATATTAAGTATCGAGTGCTTTTTTAATAAATCCAGGGATTGCGGGCGGAGGTACGGTCTGTTTCACAGGACAAATGCGACAGAATGTGCTATTTTTCCGCCTCATTTTGATGTTCTGCATCAGCATAAATTTATTGGGAGTTTTCCATGTCCATCGAGGTTGATGAAGTTAAAAAAATCGCCAAATTAGCCTGTCTCAATGTAGATGAGGCAGACCTGCAGGCCTATGCCACTGATCTGTCGAATATTCTTGATCTGGTGGCGCAGATGGATGCCATCGATACCACCGACGTTACCCCGATGTCGCACCCGTTTGATGCGGTGCAGCGCCTGCGTGAAGACGTGGTCACCGACTTTAATCGCCGTGAAGATTTTCAGGCGATTGCGCCCGCTGTTGAAGATGGTCTTTATCTCGTACCTAAAGTGATCGAGTGATCGGTAACCGTCAGCTGCATAAACACGTCGCAACACGCCGCCATATTTCAAGAGCAAGTAAATAGATGAGCAACTACCATACAAAATCCGTCACCGAACTTTCCGTCATGTTACAGGCCGGTGAAGTCAGCAGTGTTGAATTAACACAGTATTTTCTGGATCGCATAAAAAGCAATGATGACAAATTAAACAGCTTCATCACCGTTTGTGAAGAAGAAGCGCTGGCGCAGGCGAAAGAGTCTGATGAAAAACTAAAAGCTGGCAATGCCCCGGCGCTGACCGGCGTGCCCATCGCGCACAAGGATATTTTCTGCACCAATGGTGTGAAGACCAGCTGCGGTTCGAAGATGCTGGATAATTTTATCTCGCCTTACGATGCCACCGTGGTGACCAATATGCGCAATGCCGGCGTGGTCATGCTGGGTAAAACCAACATGGATGAGTTTGCCATGGGTTCGTCCAACGAAACCAGTTTTTATGGCGCAGTGAAAAATCCGTGGAATCTGAAAGCCGTGCCCGGTGGCTCGTCCGGCGGCTCAGCGGCAGCGGTTGGTGCACGCCTGGCACCTGCATCCACTGGCACGGACACCGGCGGTTCCATCCGCCAGCCGGCAGCGTTCTGCGGCATCACCGGTCTGAAGCCGACTTATGGTCGTGTCTCGCGTTTCGGCATGATTGCTTTTGCTTCCAGCCTGGATCAGGCCGGGCCGATGGGTCAAAGCGCCAGTGACTGCGCGTTGCTGTTAAACGCCATGGCCGGTTTCGACGAAAAAGATTCCACCAGTATCGAAAAAGATGTGCCTGATTATTTTGCGGCACTGGATTCAGCTGACCTGGATAAACCATTAGACGGTTTGCGCATCGGCCTGCCCAAAGAATATTTTGCACACAGCGAAGGCGGCATGAATAGCGATGTCGAAGCGGCCATTAAAACCGCGCTCGACCAGTATAAAGCCATGGGCGCAGAGCTGATTGAAATCGAACTGCCAAACAGCGGCCTTTCGGTGCCGGTGTATTATGTGGTGGCACCGGCAGAATGTTCGGCCAACCTGTCGCGCTTTGATGGCGTGCGTTACGGCTACCGCTGTGAAGATCCGAAAGATTTAAACGACATGTACACCCGCTCACGCGGTGAAGCCTTTGGTGCTGAAGTACAGCGCCGCATCATGGTTGGCACGTATGCGCTGTCTTCGGGGTATTACGATGCCTATTATTTAAAAGCGCAGAAGTTACGTCATCTGATCAGTGATGATTTCAAAAAAGCTTATGAAAAAGTTGACGTGATCATGGCACCGGCGACACCGGAAACCGCGTTTAACATCGGCGAAAAAACCGATGATCCGATCTCGATGTATCTGTCCGACATCTATACCATTGCGGTCAACCTGGCTGGTATTCCGGCGATGTCGATTCCTGTCGGTTTCGCCAATGGCATGCCGATTGGTATGCAGATCATGGGTAATTATTTTGAGGAGGCAAAATTGCTGAACGTCGCGCACCAGTACCAGCAACAGACCGACTGGCATACGCAGTTACCGGAGGAGTTCAAATAATGTCTACAGAATTTGGTAATTGGGAAGTGGTCATCGGCCTGGAAATACACGCGCAGCTCGCCACCAAATCAAAAATTTTCTCCGGCGCAAGCACCGCTTATGGTGCCGAGCCGAATACACAAACCAGCGTGGTCGATATCGCGCTGCCGGGCGTGCTGCCGGTGCTGAATAAAGAAGCGGTACACATGGCGGTAAAATTCGGCATGGCGATTAATGCTGAAATAGCCGACCGCTCGGTGTTCGCGCGCAAGAATTATTTTTACCCCGATCTGCCCAAGGGGTATCAGATCTCGCAATTTGATCTGCCCATTGTTGGTTTTGGTTCCATCGATATTGAACTGGAAAATGGCGAAACAAAAACCATCGGCGTGACCCGTGCGCATCTTGAAGAAGATGCCGGTAAATCACTGCACGAAGATTACGCCGGTATGACCGGCATCGATCTGAACCGTGCCGGCACGCCGTTGCTGGAAATCGTTTCCGAGCCTGACATGCGCAGCGCCAAGGAAGCCGTTGCCTACATGAAAAAAATTCACACCCTGGTGCAGTACATCGGCATCTGTGACGGTAACATGCAGGAAGGTTCTTTCCGCTGTGATGCCAACGTTTCGGTGCGGCCCAAAGGTCAGGAGGAATACGGCACCCGCGCCGAGCTGAAAAATATCAACTCGTTCCGTTTTGTCGAGCGCGCGATCAACATCGAAGTTGAGCGCCAGATCGATCTGATCGAAGACGGTGGCACCGTGGTGCAGGAAACCCGTCTTTATGATTCGGTGAAAAACGAAACCCGCTCCATGCG
>WFOC01000092.1 GCA_015488295.1 Gammaproteobacteria bacterium | reverse complement strand
GCCATTCAGATATTGCGCTAGTTTAACCACCCGCAACGCAAACGCATAACTTTTTTCCTTTAATATGTTTTCCATAACGCATCTTTCCCTGTCCCTGATTCTTTAAAAACGCTTTAGCTTCTCCATTTTTCACTTTTCATTTTTCGTTTTTCATTGCGCGTAGCACTACTCGTGCACTCTACGAATTTTCGCACCAAGCAGCGCCAGTTTTTCCTCAATATTTTCATAACCGCGATCAATATGATAGATGCGCTGCACCTCGGTCTCGCCGCTGGCGACCAGGCCGGCGATGATAAGGCTGGCGGAGGCGCGCAGGTCGGTGGCCATCACCGGTGCCGAGGTCAGTGCTTCGACACCACGGATGATGGCAGTGTTGCCTTCGATCTCGATGTCGGCACCCATGCGCTTTAATTCCTGCACGTGCATGAAGCGATTTTCAAAAACGGTTTCGACCACGGTGGAAGTGCCTTCTGCCATGGTATTGAGCGCGGCGAACTGTGCCTGCATGTCAGTCGGAAACGCGGGGTATGGCGCAGTGCGCACATTAACCGCTTTCGGCCGCTTGCCTTCCATATCCAGCGTAATCCAGTCATCGCCAACTTCGATTTTGGCTCCGGCATCACGCAATTTATCGATCACCGCGTCCAGCAGTTTGGGGTCGGTATCTTTTACTGTGATGCTACCGCCGGTGATGGCAGCAGCGACCAGAAAGGTGCCGGTTTCGATGCGGTCAGGCAATACGCGATAGCGCGTGCCGTGTAATTTTTCGACACCTTCGATAGTGATGGTGTCAGTGCCCGCACCGGAAATCTTGCCGCCCATGGCGATGATGAAATTGGCCAGGTCGACCACTTCCGGCTCACGCGCAGCGTTCTCGATGATAGTGGTGCCTTCTGCCAGCGCAGCAGCCATCATCAGGTTTTCAGTGCCGGTGACGGTGACGATGTCCATCACCAGACGTGCGCCTTTCAGACGTTTTGCACGCGCATGAATGTAACCGTTGCTGACATCAATTTCTGCGCCCATGTCCTGCAACCCTTTTATATGCAGATCAACCGGGCGCGAACCGATGGCACAACCGCCGGGCAGTGAAACTTCGGCCTCACCAAAACGCGCCAGCAGCGGCCCCAGCACCAGAATGGAAGAGCGCATGGTTTTCACCAGATGATACGGCGCAGTGTAATTTTCGATGGTGGAACTGTCGACTTCAACGCTGAGTTTTTCGTCGACCGACACCATCACGCCCATGCAGCCAAGCAGTTCGACAGTGGTGGTCACATCGTGCAGGTGCGGCACATTTTCAATGGTAGCCGGGCCATCGGCCAGCAACGTTGCTGCCAGAATTGGCAATACCGCATTTTTGGCACCGGAAATACGCACGCTGCCCTGCAGCTTGCCGCCACCATTAATCAATAATTTATTCATCTACAAAGTTCTCTGATTTCTTTTTCTACGCCATAGGCTTTTGCAATGGTCAGCAATATTGCTGGCAGATTTTCAAACTGCGCTTCGATATTTTTCTGCTGCGCTTTTTTTACTATCTCCAGCATCAGGGCCAGCGCCGCACTGTTGCAAGCATCAACCTGTGACAGATCGATGCTTACCGTATTATTAGCCGAAGCATCTGTGGCAGCAAAAAAGCCCTGCGACTGGCGCAATAAATCAGGCACCGTGGAAAAATCGACGGTGCCTGAGATAAGATATTGCTGCGGGCTTTGCTGTGTTATTTCAGCCTGACTTTGTTGCACTCGGTTGCCTTTCCAGTATTTTTCAGGATTTTACTTTATTGTCGGCATGACTGGCCAACTTGCTGTTTTTATCGCGCATGTATTTTAACAGACCTTCCATGCCGCTTTTACGTATTTCTTGCGTGAAGGTGCCACGGTAACTGGTAACCAGGCTGATGCCGTCGATCTTGATGTCATACACCTTCCATGTATTATTTTTAATGCGCACCCGATAAGCCATTGGTATCGACGGCCCGCCGGGCTGGATCACTTCGGCTTTGACCGAAGTTCTTTTCATATCAGGTGTCACTTTGACCGGGAAGAAATTAATCCTCTGGTCGCTGAATTCAATCAGCGATTTGCTGTAGGTTCTCACCAGCAGGTTTTTAAATTCCTTGATAAAGGCCAGCTTTTGCTCTCTGCTGGCTTTTTTCCAGTTTTTTCCCAGCGCCAGTTTTGCCATGGTTACTTCGTCCAGATGCGGCAGAATGTAATCATCGATGATTTTATAAACGCGGGCCGGCTCTTTCTGTAACAGCTCGTGATCATCCTTCAGTACTTTTATCACCTGTTGCGAAGTTCGCTCCAGCAGCACCGCTGGTGATTCAATCGGCTGCGCCTGCACCGACGGCAACCAGACCAGGGCCGCCAGCCAGGCTGCCGCAAACAACGGGATTCTCAATTTGCTCATCGTATTATTCCTCATCCGCCTTACTGTACAGGAACTGACCGATGATCTGTTCCAGCACCAATGCGGATTGTGTTAGATCAATCTCATCTCCCTGCTTCAGATATTCTTCTTCAGCGCCCGGCTCAAAACCGACAAATTGCTCACCAAGCAGACCAGAGGTCAATATGCTGGCTGCAGTATCAATCGGAAATTTATTGTATTTCGATTCAATATTCATGCTCACGATTGCTTCATAAGTCTCACTATTATACTGAATATCACTAACCCGGCCGATGGTAACGCCGCCAGCAGCAACCGCAGAACGTACCTTTAGACCACCAACATTATCAAAACGTGCGGTCAGCTGATAACTTTCGCCACCGGTGTAACTACTCATATTGCTGACGCTCATCGCCAGCATGAAAAAAGCCGCAATCGCCGCAGCGACAAACAGACCTACCAGAATTTCAATTTTACGAGATGTCATTTGTTATCCTCTTCATCATTATGAGTTTTGCAGGATGCAGATTTTTTGTCAGGGCAAGACTCATATGTTTATTTTGCAAACATTAGCGCGGTCAATATAAAGTCCAGGAACAATATCGCCAGCGAGCTGTGAACCACGGTGCGCGTTGTCGCCTGCCCCAGACCTTCCGAAGTCGGAATGCAGTCATAACCTTCAAACACCGCAATCCAGGTAGCAACAAAACCAAACACCAGGCTTTTAATTATTCCATTATACAAGTCCAGATACAGATCAACCTTGTTTTGTGGCTGCGACCAGAACGAACCGGAGTCCAGACCCAGCATTTGCACGGCAACCAGATAAGCACCGATGATGCCGACCGCACTAAAAATTGTCGCCAGCAACGGCATGGCAATAAACCCGGCCAGAAAACGTGGTGCCACGATGCGCTGCATCGGGTTGACCGCCATCATTTCCATGCCGGATAACTGTTCGGTGGCTTTCATCAGACCAATCTCGGCGGTCAGTGCGGAACCGGCGCGGCCGGCAAACAACAGCGCGGTCACCACCGGCCCCAGCTCACGCAGCAGCGAGAGCGCGACCATGACACCGACTGAATCTTCTGCGCCAAAATCGACCAGCGCATAATACGACTGCAGGGCCATCACCATGCCGACAAACAAACCCGCAACCACGATGATGATCAGGGTCTGCACCCCGACAGAATACAGCTGTTTTACCAGCAGGGCCGGCCGCGTCAACATGCTGACGCAACTGAGCATTACTTCCAGTAAAAAAATACTGGCGCGACCCAGCCGACGAAAGCTGCATATGGTGGCCGCGCCCAGATGTTGGATTTTATTTAACAAAGCGTTTATCAAACCTGTTTTCCTGTTATTTCCCGGTCTGGTATAAATCTTCCATTATCGGCGCTGCCGGATAATGAAACGGCACCGGGCCATCGGGATCACCATGCACGAACTGATGCGTCCATTGCGAGGTGCTGTTTTTCAGTGATTCTGGCGTGCCGCTTTCAATCACCTTGCCGGCTGAAATAATATGTGCCTGATCAGCTATCGACAGCGTTTCCGGCACGTCGTGCGAGACCACAATGCTGCAGATATTCAGCGCGCTGTTTAATTCGCTGATCAGCGACACCAGCACACCCATGGAAATCGGGTCCTGACCGGTGAACGGCTCGTCGTACATAATCATCATCGGATCCAGCGCAATCGCACGCGCCAGCGCCACCCGCCGCGCCATGCCGCCGGACATTTCAGAAGGCATCATCTGCGCTGCGCCACGCAGCCCGACCGCGTTTAATTTAAGCAGCACCAGATGGCGAATCATGGCTTCATTTAATTTGGTGTGTTCACGCAGCGGGTAGGCCACATTTTCAAACACCGATAAATCGGTCAGCAATGCACCGCTCTGAAACAACATGCCCATACGCTGGCGCAATTCAAACAGTTTCCGCGTGGGCAGCCGATGCACGTTCAGGCCATCGACTTCAACCGTGCCGGAATCCGGTGTCAGCTGGCCACCGATCAACTTCAGCAGCGTGGTTTTGCCGGTGCCGCTGGGCCCCATAATCGCGGTTATGCCCTGGCGCGGAATATCCATCGACAGGCCATCGAAAATTTTTCGATCACCGCGACTGAAATGCAAGTCTCGAATTTTAACCAGGATATCGCTCAAGCCAGCTGCCTTTTTTATTGGGAAGGTTGTTGTTTTTTCGAGATTGTAACATGCAAAATATCGCCTTATTGTCAGATTAAAAATATGCCCGGCCATTACCGGCTTAACAAACGGCATCAATGCGCCGCCGTGCCGGCCAGATAAGCCTGCCATGCCAGCAATCCCGGCACGATCACATCCGGTGGCGTTTCAGCTTCAATGCGCAGTTGCCGAATCGCCCAGACACAGGTAGATTCAGGCAATTGCAAAAAAGCATCTGGCCGGCAACTGCTGGCAGCAATCAGCGCAATCAATTCTGGCGGCAATGGCGCAGCCGATTTTTTATTCATTTGTTGCTGCAACCAGGCACCCGCCTGCATTGCAAGCAGCTTCAGTTTTCGTTCACGCTGCTGATCACCATTGCCAACTTCCTGTGCCGCCAGCAACAGCCAGAACCAGTCCTGCGGAAACGCGAGCACTGATTCCCCCGCTGTATCCCGCACATGAAAAAGAACATCACCCTGCATTAAATGTGCGACCACAAAATCCAGCGTCTGCACGGCATAACGTTTCATTTCTGCGTTATTCAGCTCTCGCCCGGCGCGATAAAGCGCGATGGCTGCCTGCGCATTGGTGTCGGCGCGCTTGATTTTATCCACCGGCGGTGGCGACCGCTTTAGCTTTTCAGCCGCAGCTAAGGCGTAGTATTCATTATCCGCCACCTGCGCCTGCCAGAAGCCGCCCTGTTTTTCATCCCACAGCACGTCCCGCAAATAAAACCAGCTCTGCTCGGCCACCACCCTGGCCACCGGCATGGTTTGTGCAGCACTGGCAAACCACGCAATCAACCAGGCATTCGCCTCCAGCAACTTGGCGCTTTCCAGATAGTCAGCCTCCGGGCTGGAAGAATCCAGAAAATTAAAAAAGCCCCCGTGCTGCCTGTCCAGCAAGCGATCACACTCTGCAAGCACGGCTTTTTTCACCCGCTGCGGCCAGAGGCCATGTTTCGTCAGATACCACCAGGTTTGCGGTGAAGGCCGTTTCAATGTTGCACCGCTTTCATACTGACCTGCCAAAGTAGCCAGCTGCGCCGAATAAAGCTGATCAACATGCTGTAAAAAAGCCTGCCTGAAACGCTGATAACTCGCCCGGTCTGCTTCACCGGCATAAACCACATCAGAAATATCTGAATCACTGACAGGCTGCAAACCGGAACGTTCCATGCTGTCCTGCAACATGGCAAGAAAATTCGCCTCTGAAAGAATCCCGACAAAACGATTAACGGGTCGCCCTTGTGCAGAAAGAACCACCGTAAACGGCAGCCCAACACCGCCGAAGCGGCTGAACAGATCAGGGCGCGCATCAAAATCAACAACCACGGCAACATAATGACGCTGTATAAACGACTGCACCTCCGGCCTGTCCAGCACCTCACGCTTGTACTGCTGACACCAGCTGCACCACAGCGCATCAAAATAAACCAGCAGCGGGCGATTGCCGACACGCGCTTTTTCAGCGGCCGCCTCAAAGTTGTCCAGCCAGCCGGCCTGCTGCCAGCCACTTTGCACCGTGGCAAAACCCGCTACAGGCATGGCCTGCAATGCAAACAGCAAAAAGACGATGATCAGACTGCGGGATATATTTTTCATACAATGGCACAAACCGGCTCGGATACTGTGTCTGACAACACAGATGGCAAAAAGCGCCTAAAAACCCATGATTTCCAGCATTGCCCGAAATTTGCCCAGATCACTCGCTCGCAACTGTGCATGATCGACAATAATAGTGGCTTCATTTGACGCTGCCCCACCCTGACTCTGCGCGGCAAATTGCTCAACGGTTTTCCGGCTGGCTCTCAGATCAGACAGATCATCTTCAATGAAGGCAAAGTGTGCACAGCCAGCCGTCATATCAAACAACGCAATACCCAGTGAATCGGCCAGCCGGGCAAAGGTTTTTTTTAGCGCGGCTGGCATCGGCAGATTTTTATCCAGAAAAACCAGCGCCGATAACTGCGGCTGCAGCTTTTGCAGGGCTTCACTCAAATCTGCTGGTGACCGCTGCTCCAGCAGACTGGCACGGCACTCCACAAAAAACCGGAAATCGCTGTGCACACTGTCCAGCCAGTCACCACAATCATCGCCCTGCCAGTAATCCGCCGGCACCAGCACGGCATTAAATTCATTGCTGTAATACGACAGCCGCCAGTCTTCGTCATCATCAAGCGGAAGCTCTGGCGGATAAAACGTGCCTGACCAGTGCTGGTGCCGCCAGCCATAAGCGCCTAAATGTATTGCCTGTTTCAATTTGCTCCCCGAAAATTTATCAAAAAAATATCCAAAAGGTTTCTTGGCGAATATCACCACATAGCGTATTCTTCGCACCCAGAGAAATGCTGACTAACGGAATTCGGTACTTCACAAAAATCCAGCCACTGGCCCAAGAATTTAAAAGCCTGATACCGCAATGCTTCAAACTCTGTTTACCGTCCTATGTTAATCGATTCTCTCGCCATTATTGCCGGTTTTATCATGCTCATCTGGAGCGCCGACCGCTTCATCATCGGCGCGGCAGCCACCGCGCGCAACTTCGATGTGCCGCCACTGATCATCGGCCTCACCATCGTCGGTTTCGGCACCTCTGCACCAGAGATGATGGTCGCCGGTTTTGCCGCCTACGATGGCAGCCCGGCGATGGCCATTGGTAACGCACTGGGCTCCAACATCACCAACATCACCCTGGTGCTGGGCATGGCCGCACTGATCACCCCGCTGGACGTGCACTCGCGCATTCTCAAAAAGGAGCTGCCGATTCTGCTGTTTGCCACCCTGCTGGTGCTGGCGCTGATGCGTGACCTGTCTCTGAGCCGGCTCGACGGCTTTCTGCTGATCAGCCTGCTCTGCCTGCTGATGTGGTGGATTGCCCGCGCCAGCATGAAAAATCCCGGCGAAGACGCTTTAACCAATGAATACATGGATGAAATACCCGACCAGATGCCCACCTCACACGCCCTGTTCTGGCTGGTTACCGGCCTGGTGCTGCTTACCGTCAGTTCAAAAATACTGGTCTGGGGCGCGGTCAACATTGCCACCACCTTTGGTGTCAGCGAGCTGATCATCGGCCTCACCATCATCGCCATCGGCACCAGCCTGCCGGAACTGGCTGCATCAATCACCGGCGCGCTGAAGAATGAACACGACATCGCCATCGGCAACGTGGTCGGCTCCAACCTGTTTAACACCCTGGGCGTACTGTCTATCCCGGCCCTGATCAGCCCTGGCGGATTTCAGGCGGACATTCTGTACCGCGACCTGCCCGTTGTTTTAATCCTGACCATCTCGCTATTTGCCATGGCCTACGGCTTCCGCAACAAAGGCCGAATTAACCGCTTCGAAGGCGGCCTGTTACTCAGCGCTTTCATTGCGTACCAAATGCTGTTATTTTTCAGCATCAGCGCATAAGAATTATTGAAAAATACTGCGAAGGACAGGATTCATGCCAGCAAACAAACAGGTCGATTTTCAAAAGTTAGGCAGCGAAGTTATCGCCACCGAACTGGCCGAAATTTCTGCCCTGCAAAACCGCATTGATGAAAGCTTCACCGCAGCCTGCGAACTGCTGCTCGACTGCAAGGGCCGCATCGTGGTCACCGGCATGGGCAAATCCGGCCACATCGGCGGCAAAATCGCCGCCACTCTGGCCAGCACCGGCAGCCCGGCGTTTTTTGTACACCCCGGCGAAGCCAGCCACGGCGACCTGGGCATGATCACCAAAAACGACGTGGTCATCGCGCTGTCAAATTCCGGCAACACCGCCGAAATCGCCACCATCATCCCGATCCTGAAACGCTTTGGCGTGCCATTGATCAGCATGACCGGCGATAAAAATTCCACGCTGGCTACCGCCGCCAACATCAACCTGGATGTCAGCGTCAGCAAAGAAGCTTGCCCGCACGACCTCGCGCCCACTTCCAGCACCACAGTGGCACTGGTGATGGGCGACGCACTGGCGGTCGCACTGTTGCAGGCACGTGGCTTTACCGCCGAAGATTTCGCCCTGTCACACCCCGGCGGCAGCCTGGGCAAGCGCCTGTTACTGCACGTATCCGACATCATGCACAGCGGCGAGCGCGTTCCCAAAGTAGCGGAAAATGCCAGCGTTTCACAGGCCCTGCTGGAAATGAGCAAAAAAGGCCTGGGCATGACCGCCATCGTCGATGGCGAAGACAAAGTGCTGGGGCTGTACACCGACGGCGATCTGCGCCGCTCGCTGGATAAAAACATCGACGTACACAGCACCGCCATCAGCGATGTCATGACCCGAAACTGCCGCACCACCACACCGGACGAACTGGCTGCCAGCATCGTCAAAATGATGGACGACCACGGCATCAACGGCCTGCTGGTGGTGGATGAAAACAACAAATTAATTGGCGCGTTTAATATGCACGATATATTGCGCGCTGGCATCGTTTGAAAAACAACGATGCAATGAAAAGTGAAAAATGAATAATGAAAAATTTAAAAACACAAACTAAACACCTGCTTTCTTTTCATACTTTTGTTTCTCTGCTTTTCATTTTTCACTTTTCACTTTTCACTTTTCATTGATAACTATGGATTTAATAGAAAAAGCAAAAAACATAAAACTGGTCATTTTCGACATCGACGGTGTCATGACCGACGGCAGCCTGTTCTTCGATAACGCTGGCGGCGAGTACAAGGCCTTCAACTCACTCGACGGTCACGGCCTGCGCATGTTGCAGGAATGCGGCGTGAAAGTGGCGGTGATCACCGGACGCAAGTCCGAACTGGTAAAACACCGCATGAACGACCTTGGCATCACGATTTTGTACCAGGGTTACCGCGACAAAATCCCGGCTTTTGAATCACTGCTTAAAGAAGTCAAACTCGACAAAAACGAGATCACCTATGTCGGCGACGATGTGGTCGATCTGCCGATTATGTCGCAGCTGGAATTTGCTATCGCGGTGCAGAATGCGCACCCCTTCGTCAAGCAACATGCGCACTGGATCACCGACCGCAGCGGCGGCCACGGCGCGGTGCGCGATGTCTGCGAATTCATTCTCGAAGCCAGGGGCCTGCTTAATGACAAGCTGCATTCCTACCTCTACAGCGAAAAATAGAACAGCAGCATGAAACGACTCATCGGTCTCGTCGTTTTCTTTGCTGTTGCAGTTATCGCCTGGTGGTCAACCACGGGAAATTTCGGCGAGGACAATCTTTTTCAGGCGAAACAAAGCAAGCATTATGTCGAGATTTTTATGAATGATTTCGAGATGACGGCAATGAACGATGCCGGCACACCGGCTTACAAACTCAAGGGCGCGCATCTCAAACGGTTTAATAACTCTGACGATACCCGTGTCGAACAGCCGGTGTTTCACCTGCTGGATTCAGACAAACAATGGATCGTGCACGCCGACTTTGCGCTGCTCAATGATAAAAAAAATACCATCCAGCTGGAAAACAATGTGGTCATGCAGCAGCAGAATGCCGAACCGGCGATCACCATTCGCACCCGGCGCATGCTGATTCACACTAAAACACAGATCGCGCAAACCCGGGCACAGGTTGACATCACACAGGGAAAATCACAGCTCACATCCATCGGGATGATTTATAATAATAAAACCAGCGAGCTGGAACTTATTTCCAGCGTCAGCGGTTTTTATTTGCCTTATGACTAGACTATTTTTTCTCACTTTATCAAGCAGCCTGTTATTGCTCGCATTTTCAGCCAGCCGGGCAGCAAACATTGAAGTTGTCGAGAAAATTTTCATCGATGCCGACCACATGCAGCTCAATATCAAAACCGGTTATAGCGTGTACACCGGCAACGTCAAAATTCGTCAGGGCGAGCTGAAACTCACCGGTGACAAAGTCACCGTGCAGCAAAACAATAACGAGATCAAACGCATCACCGTCACCGGCAAACCCGCGCATTACAACCACGTCACCGAAAAAGGCGAAAACATTCAGGCGCAGAGCGAGCACATGGTTTACACCGCCAGCCAGAACAAGCTGGTGATGACCATCAACGCCCAGCTGACCCAGCCTGGCAACCAGGTCAACAGCCAGAAAATCACCTACGACACAAAGAAAAAAATCGTCATCGCCGGCGGTAAAAGTGGCGCAGCTTCAGCCGCACCGGGCACAGAAACAAAACCACGGGTGAACATCACCCTCACCCCCAAAAAAGCCCCGACCGGCAAATCGCCCGACAAAGCGACCACAGAATAATGGCAACACTGCGCGCAAGCAATCTGGCCAAGGCCTATAAATCCCGCACCGTGGTCGACAATGTGTCGTTTGAGGTCAATAGCGGCGAAGTAGTCGGCCTGCTCGGCCCCAACGGTGCTGGCAAGACCACCAGTTTTTACATGGTGGTGGGGCTGGTGCAGGCAGACAGGGGCCGTATTGAACTGGACGGTCGGGACATCACCCGGCTGCCGATGCACGCCCGCGCGCAGCAGGGGCTGGGCTACCTGCCACAGGAAGCCTCGGTGTTTCGAAAGCTCAGTGTCGAAGACAACATCATGGCGGTGCTGGAAGCAAAAAAAGAACTCAGCCCTCAGCAGCGCAAGGAAAAGCTGAACGCCCTGATCGACGACCTGCAGATCGACCACATTCGCCAGAACATGGGCATGAGCCTGTCCGGCGGCGAGCGCCGGCGTGTTGAAATCGCCCGTGCACTGGCCTCGCAACCGGCATTCATATTACTCGACGAACCGTTCGCCGGGGTCGACCCGATTTCTGTCATCGAAATTCAAAAAATCGTCAAACACTTGATAGAGCGCAATATCGGCGTACTCATTACCGATCATAATGTTCGTGAAACACTGGGAATCTGCGATAGAGCGTATATTCTCAGCGGTGGCAAAATTATTGCCCGGGGGCGACCGGAAGAGATTCTTTCCAACGAAGAAGTTCGAGAAGTCTATCTTGGCCGCGATTTTCGACTATAATTTTCGTATAAAAGAATTAAGAACCAAAAACTGATGTAACGGAGAAATAACGACATTTTTATCCACAAGTGCTGCACCCGTCCCCACCCGATAAAACCACCGCTGCATTATCACCACGGATAAATCTGTCAACTGAGTCACCATGAAGCCAACCCTTCAGCTAAAACTAGGTCAACACCTCACCATGACCCCGCAACTGCAACAGGCAATACGCCTGTTACAGCTGTCAACGCTCGAATTACAAAGCGAAATTCAGCAGGCGCTGGAAGAAAACCCCATGCTGGAACAGGAAGAAGACAGCCAGGAAATCTCAGTCGAGGCCAAAACCCAGGCTGAAAAACAGGAGCAGGAAAACCTGGACAGCGCCAGCGAAAAAAGCGCCGAAAACGAAGACCCACATCTGGACATGGAAAACCAGCAGGAAATGCCGGACGAACTGGCGGTCGATGCCAACTGGGAAGACACCTACGACATCACCACTGCCACCGCCCCCAGCAGCCAGACCAGCAGTGATTCCAACAACGATTTTCTGGAAAACCAGAGCATCGAAGGCGACACCTTAAGCGAGCACCTGATCTGGCAGCTGCACAATTCGCAGTTCAGCGACACCGACCATATCATCGCCATCGCCATCATCGATGCCATCAACGACGACGGCTACCTGACCGAAACGATTGAAGAAATCTATGACGGTCTGAAAGACGAACTGGATATCGAACTGGATGAAGTCGAGGCCGTATTGCACCGCGTACAGCACTTCGACCCGATAGGCATCGCCGCACGCACACTGAAAGAATGCCTGTTGCTGCAACTGGAACAGTTTGACGAACAGACTCCGGGACTGGCTGATGTGCGAAACATCATCGAACACCACCTCGACCTGCTCGGCGCGCACGACTACGCCCGCCTGCAAAAAAAGACCCGCCGCGACGAAGCCCAGCTGAAAGAGCTGATCACCTTCATCCAGTCACTCAACCCCAAACCCGGTGCCAGCATCTCGCGCAACAATGCACAATATGTCATCCCCGACATCTTTGTACGCAAGGTCAACGGTGAGTGGAAAGTCAGCCTGAACCCGGAAGCTTCACCCAATCTGCGCATCAACACCATCTACGAAAATCACCTGAAAAATGCCGGTCGCGGCAAGGACACCAGCTACCTGCGCAACAGCCTGCAGGAAGCACGCTGGTTTCTGAAAAGCCTGCAAAGCCGCAGCGACACCCTGCAACGCGTTGGCAACGCCATCGTCGAGCGCCAGCGACTGTTTCTGGATTACGGCGATGAAGGCATGAAACCCATGGTATTGCGCGATATCGCCGAAGAGCTGGAAATGCACGAATCCACCATCTCGCGCGTCACCACCAACAAATTCATGCACACACCACGCGGCGTTTACGAATTCAAGTTTTTCTTCTCCAGCCACGTTGGTACCGCCGACGGCGGCGAATGCTCAGCCACCGCCATCCGTTCCATGGTGAAAAAACTGATCGAGAATGAAAACCCGAAAAAACCGATGAGCGACAACAAAATTTCTTCTTTATTAGTCAAAGAAGGTATTAATGTTGCACGTCGAACTGTGGCAAAATATAGAGAGTCTATGTTGATACCACCATCCAACGAGCGCAAGCGCTTAGCCTAGGAGTGTCGACTGGAGACTCCGTCAAACAACAGTGGAGAAATGCACATGCAAATAGAACTGACAGGTCATCACATCGAAGTTACCGATTCATTAAGAGACTACGTCAATGAAAAAATGGCGCGACTTGAACGTCACTTCGATAAGGTCAGTAGCACCCATGTCATCCTCGAAATAGAAGGTGGCAGGCACAAAGCAGAAGCAACCGTTCACATGAGTGGGCACGATGTCTTTGCCGCATGCACAGAAGACGATATGTACGCATCGATAGATCGCCTGGTCGACAAACTCGACCGACAGGTGAAAAAACACAAGGAAAAAATAACCAACCATTTACACAACAAACACAATAACGACTTCAGCCTGGAAGAAGCGGAATAATCGCAACAGATCATTCCCGATACAGGTACAGCATTCGAGATTGAATATTTAAAAGGCACACGCAGTCACATGAACCTTGATACACTAATCAGCTCGAATGCTGTTATTAGCACCAACGATATAAAAAGTAAAAAACGCGCACTGGAATTACTGGCTGAACGGCTGGCAAGCGAAGCCAACCAGCATGATCAGGCACCGGAAGAAGCGCTGGACCCACTGGCCATTTTCCAGCTACTGATCGAAAGAGAAAAACTGGGATCAACCAGCATGGGGCACGGTGTCGCGCTACCGCATACCCGCACCAGCCTGACCCAGCACGCCATCGGCGCTTTTTTAAAACTTGAAGAAGGCATCGATTTTGACAGCCCCGACGAGCAGAAAACCGATTTGATTTTTGCCCTGATGGTGCCAGAACATTACACTGACGAACACCTGAAAATACTGGCCTATCTGGCAAGTCTTTTCAACAACGAGAATTTCTGCAAAACAATACGCAGCACCAGTGACAGCGCAGAGATATACAGGCACCTCATCAACTGGCAGTTAACATCGCAAGCGTCATAGACGAAAAATAAAATGAAAGAGATTCTTTCCGCCGAGTCGATCATTATCAACCTTGCCAGCAAGATTGAATTAAAATGGGCTGCCGGCTCTGAAGATCCCAAACGCCCGCTGCACGAAGTCGATGTCAACGAACACGCCACCCTCATCGGCCACCTTAACCTGATCCACAACAACATCATTCAGGTCATCGGCAAAACCGAATGTGACTACCTGCAATCACTGGACGACGACTTTCGCAACAGCACATTAACCCAGCTATTCACCACCAAAACCGTCGCCATCATCCTGTCCGACGGCCTGCCGGTACCCGAAATACTGGTTGAATACGCCAACAAATACAGCGTACCGATATTAAGCTGCAAGGCCGAAAGCAACGACGTGGTCGACACCGCACGTTATTACCTGCACAAATTATTTTCCAACAAGGAAATCCTGCACGGTGTCTATATGGAAGTGCTGGGCACCGGCGTACTCATCACCGGCGAAAGCAGCGTTGGTAAAAGCGAACTGGCACTGGAGCTGATCTCGCGCGGGCATCGCCTGGTCGCCGACGATGCACCCGAATTCACAAAAATCGGCCCGGACATCCTCGACGGCCGCAGTCCGAGCATCCTGCAGGGTTTCATGGAAGTGCGCGGTCTGGGCGTGTTGAACATCCGCGAAATGTACGGTGATAACGCGATAAAAATCAATAAATATTTACGCCTGATCATCCACATGGAAAAGATGAACGACGATAACATCAGCGAATTCAGTCGCCTCACCGGACGCACCCGGGTACAAAAAATACTCAACGTCGAAATCCCGGTCACCCTGATCCCGGTCGCACCGGGACGCAACCTCGCGGTCATCGTGGAAGCCGCCGTACGCAACCACATCCTGCGCGAAAACGGTTACGATGCCAGCCAGCAGCTCATCGAACTGCAGCAGCGAGCCATCGAAGACAGCACTAACAACTCATGAAACTCGTTATCATCAGCGGCCTCTCCGGCTCCGGCAAAACCGTTGCACTACACACCCTGGAAGACGAAGATTATTACTGCGTCGACAACCTGCCCATCGGCCTGCTGCCGCAGTTTATCGAACGCATATTAAGCCGCAAGGTACAGCTGTACGATTACATCGCCGTGGGCATCGACGCACGCAGCGACTCCGAAGACCTGCGCGATTTCGACAGCATCCTGAAATGGATCAAGCAACGAGACAGCGAAACAAAAATCGAAATCGAGATAATCTACCTGCAGGCCGAACTCGAAACCCTGATCAAGCGCTTCAGCGACACCCGCCGCCGGCACCCGCTGACCAAAAAAGGCCTGCCGCTTTCAGAAGCTATCGAAGTCGAACGCAACCTGCTAAAAGATGTCGCCACCGCCGCCAATCTATACATCGATACCACCTACACCAACATCCACGAGCTGCGAAGCTACATCAAGGAGCGCGTGGTCAAACGCCCGGCCACCAAACTTTCACTACTGTTTAATTCTTTTGGTTTTAAAAACGGCGCACCAGCAGATTCCGATTTCGTATTCGACGTACGTTGCCTGCCCAACCCGCACTGGGAACCCAACCTGCGCGCACTCACCGGCCAGGACCCGGAAGTCATCGCCTTTTTGCAGGAGCAGGAAGACGTACAGCAAATGCTGGAACACATCACAAATTTTCTGAATTTTGTCATCCCCAAATTCAAGAAACAGAACCGCTATTATTTAACCGTATCCATCGGCTGCACCGGCGGCCAGCATCGTTCAGTATTCATCGCCGAAACCCTGCACGATGATTTCAGAGACAGTCACGAACTGGTTTCAGTGCATCATCGCGAAATGGGTTACGAAGAATAATAATGAGCGTCGCCCTGTTTTTTATCAGCCACGAAGGCATCGCCAGCAATCTACTAAAGATGGGCGAAGCCATTCTGCAGAAAAAAAACAGCAATCTGGACTATCTTGAAGTACCGATGGATGCCAGCGTCGACAGCATGCTTGAAAACATCGAGAAAAAACTTTCACAGCTTGACACCACACAGGGGCTGCTGGTTATCACTGACATCTACGGCGGCACACCGAGCAACATCGCACAGAAAGTCGCCGACAAACACCAGACCGATCTGATCAGCGGCATCAACCTGCCAATGGTTATCCGCCTGCTAAACTACCGTAACAAAAGCCAGAGCAGCCTGCTGCAAAAAGCACTGGACGGCGCAAAAAAAGGCATTCAGCACAACAGCTTCAAACTCTGATAAATTAGAGCACAAAAAAACAACAGTAAAACTATGAGCTTAAGCAAAAAAATCGAAATCATTAACAAACTGGGTCTGCACGCAAGAGCCGCCGCACAATTCGTACAACTGGCCTCCAGCTTCTCCTCACATATCGAAATCGAAAAAGACAACCGCCGCGTCAACGGCAAAAGCATCATGGGTGTCATGATGCTGGCCGCCGGCAAAGGCAGCGTAATCACCCTGTACGCGGATGGCGAAGACGAAGAAGAAAGCATACAGAAACTTGAGGAGCTGATTAATAATCGCTTCAATGAGGACGAGTGACAAGATCAATAAAAAATAAAAAATGAAAAATGAAAAATGAAAAATGAAAAATTTTCGCATCTTCACCGAGATTCACAACTAAAACCACATCACTTTAAAAAATGACAAATAGAAAAACAAAAAATCGAGCTCGAGCACACCTCTATATTTTAAGCGGGTTCTCATTTTTCATTTTTCATTTTTCATTTTTCACTGCCTTACCATGAGTATCTACATCAGCGGCATCGGCGTATCAAAAGGCATCGCCATCGGCGAAGCTTACCTGCTCGCGCGCGAGCAGGCTGATATTCACCAGCAAATTTTAAGCCCTGCTGAAATCGAGCCGGAGATCAAACGCTTTAAACAGGCGATGCAACTGGCCAGCCAGCAGCTGCACGACATCAAGAAAAAAATCGCCAGAAACACTGCCGATGACATTCTTGTTTTCATCGATACCCACCTGCTAATGCTGGAAGACCCGGCTTTTGACGAAGGCACCATCGCCAACATCAGGGAGTTTTCCTGCAATGCCGAATGGGCCTTGCAAATGCAGGGTGAACGCCTGATGCAGGTATTCGATGAAATGGAAGACCCGTATTTGCGCACCCGCAAGGATGACGTGCTGCACGTGGTCAAGCGCATACAGACGGCACTGGCCGGTGAAAATGACGTGCACGATGGCAAGTCATACAAAGGCAGAATCATTGTCGCCGATGACCTGACCCCGGCCGACACCATCATGATGCAGCACCAGAAAGTGGCTGGCTTCATCACCGAGTACGGCGGCCCGTTGTCACACACCGCCATTCTTGCACGCAACCTCGGCATCCCGGCCATCGTTGGCCTGCGCCATGCACGCCAGCTGATTCACCGCAATGAAGTTCTGGTCATCGACGGTTTCACCGGCGTGGTTATCAACTCACCGGATAAAAAGTCACTCAAATACTACCGTGCCGTCAAACGTGACGAGGTCAGCAAACGCAACCTGTTAAACGCTCTCAGCGGCAAGCCTGCTATCACTCTGGACGGTGAACAGATTACCCTGCACGGCAATATCGACCGCCCCTCGGATATCCGCGCCATCAAAAAATATGACGATACCGGCGTTGGCCTGTACCGCACCGAGATGCTGTTTATCGAGCTCAACCAGTGGCCCGATCAGCAGACCCATTTCAAAACCTATAAGCGCGCAGTGAAAGCACTGAAAGGAAAGCCGCTGACCATTCGCACCATGGATCTGGGCGCAGACAAGGAAATTCAGGACACCATCGACCACGGCCCGATGGCACACAACCCGGCGATGGGTTTGCGCGCCATCCGCCGCTGTCTGAAAGAGCCGCAGGATTTTATGCCGCAGCTGCTCGCCATCCTGCGCGCTTCGGCCTATGGCCCGGTGCGCATCATGATTCCGATGCTGACCACCACCATCGAACTCAATCAGGTGCTGACGCTGATTGAAGAAGCCAAACAACTGCTGAAAAAGAAAAATATTGCCTTCGATAAAAAGATACCAGTCGGTGCCATGATCGAAGTCCCGGCCGCCGCACTGGCCGCCGATGCCTTTGCCAGCAAGCTGGACTTTCTTTCCATCGGCACCAACGATTTAATCCAGTACACGCTGGCTATCGACCGCATCGACGACGAGGTCAACTACCTGTTCAACCCGCTGCACCCGGCGGTGCTGAAGCTGATTCAAATGACCATCGACGCGGGTAAAAAAGCCAACATCCCGGTTTCCATGTGTGGCGAGATGGCCAGTGATACTCTGTACACGCGCCTGCTGCTTGGCATGGGGCTGAAATATTTCAGTGTGCAGGCAAACGCACTGCTGGAAATAAAACACATCATCGTCCACAGCACGCTTAAAAACCTGCAACCGGAAGTGAAGAGCATCATGCAACTGCATGACGAAGAAGAAATTCAGTCACGTGTTCAGCAACTGGTTAACCTGTTATAACAGCCGCTACTGCCTGCCACCATCGGCTCAACGTAACAGAAAAGCTACCGGCACAACAAACTCCAGCTGTGCTCGACTATCGTTTTCCGGCATCGGCGGAAACGGATTGGCGCGTTTCACCATTTCCAGCGCCGCCCTGTCAAGCAGGCGGTTGCCACTGCGCTGCACCAGACTAACCTGCTGCGTCTGGCCAAAGCGATCAATCACAATGCGCAACACCGCTTCGCCTTCAATACGCAAACGTTTGGCGCGGCGTGGATATTTTTTGTGCTGCTCCAGCCAGGCCACCAGCAGCTGCTCATAGCGGGCGGTGGCAATCGCATCCAGCGGTGCCGAGCTGGTTTCTGCCGGCACAGCTGGCTGAACAGTTTCTGTAACCGGCTCGGGAACATCTGCAAGCGGTTTGACTTCAGACTCTGGCGGCTCGACCGGCTTTGGCTTTTCCGGCTCTCTGAGCAGCGGTTTTTTGATAACCGGTGCTGATTTTTCTGATACGGATTTTTCTGGTACTAATTTTTCCGGCACAGGTTTTTCTGGCACTGTTTTTTCCGGTACTGGCGCGGGTGGTTGAATAATTTCTGTCGCCGCATTCACGTTGCTTTCGGCAACGCTTGCCAGCAGATTGATGCGCAGCGGTGGCGGCACCGGCTCCGGTGGCGACACAGGATCGGGCAACGAAAACCACAGCACAAAACCACCATGCAGCAGCATCGCGATTACCAGGGTCGTCATCATGTGTCGCTGTGACAAAATCATGGTTTTATTTCTGCAAGGTTGCCAGACCAACATTTATACCGCCCGCTGCCCGGATTTCATCCATCACTTCAAGCAGGGTCTGTACCTCGGTGCGAGCATCACTTTTCAGGGTGATGGAAGTGTCATCGCTGCTGTTCAACAAGGGCTTTATCGCCTGCTGCAGTTCTTCCAGGGTAATATTTTCACCGTTAAGTGCCAGCGAGCCTGCCCGGTCCAGTGAAACAACAACCGGCTGTATCTCTGTGGCGATGGCGGTTTTTGATTCCGGCAGTTCCAGCTCGATAGCTTCCGGCACCAGAAAGGTGCTGGTGAGCATAAAAAACACCAGCAGCAAAAACACAATGTCGATCAGGGGCGCGATATCCAGATGCGAATGGATGCGCGCCCGTCCCTCAAAGTCCATGCGTCTCATCCTCAACACGTTCGACATCACGGTCATCAACATGCGGACTTTTGCCGAAGTGGCGCAGCACCTGGATGCTGGCATCTTTCATCATCGCACGCACGTGGTCGACCTCACCTTCCAGATAATAAAACGCCGCCATCGCCGGAATCGCCACCGTCAGACCAAAGGCGGTGGTGAGCAGGGCTTCCCAGATGCCACCGGAAAGAATGGACGGGTCAACCCGGCTGCCGGCTTCCTGAAGACTCATGAACGCGACGATCATGCCGGTCACCGTGCCCAGCAAGCCCAGCAAGGGGCTGAGGTGGGCGATGGAAGACAGGCCACGCAACCACGATTCCAGGTTGCGAATCTGCGCACTGCCGACCCGGCTCACCTCGGCTTCAACATCACGGCTGGACATGACCGGGTCTGCACCAAAACGCACTGCACTTTCCAGCACCCGTGCCACCGGACTGCTTTGTTGCTGCAAATTTTGCAGTGCCTGCTCATGCTCACCTCGCGCCAGCGCCGACAGCGTGTCATCAACAAACGCGGTCTGCCGCAAACCACTGCGGGAAAACTGGTACAGCTTGAGCAGAATAATGGCTGTTGCCAGTACGGACATGAATAACAGAACGTACATCACCGTGCCGCCCTGCTGGAACAAATTAAACATATAAAACCTCGCTTATAGAAAAAGCATCGCACCCAAAAGCACGCTACTCGATTTATAAAATGACACCACCAGTTAGGAGCCTCTGAACAAGTCGTGAATACACATCTTGAGTCCAGAATTTCTCATGGCTACATTACTAAGTCATTGCAATAGAATAACTATTACAATGTCTTAGCGCCTTACCCTGAAAAACTCTGAATCTCAATCTGCTGCATCCAGACTTATCCAGAGATTCCTTAAAAATCCATTTCAAAACCGGCATAAGCAAACATCGGCATGCCCGGACGCGGCCCTTCCGGCTGACGCGAGCTGATGTAACGCTCATCCAGCAGATTCTGCACACCGGCAAACAGTTTCACGCCATCCTGAAGGCGATAAAACGCCGACACATCCATCACAAAATAGGCATCGGTTTTACCAAAACGCGCATCGGGATTTCTGTCGCCATTCAGCTGCACATCAACATTATTCGCACTGGTAAAAGTCTCACTGACATAACTGCCGGTGATGCTGCTGCCCCATTTTTTTGACTCGATGCCGGTTCCCAGAGAAAGCACCAGCTCAGGAATGTAAGGCACCTTGTTACCCGCCTGACCGTAGCTGAAAATGGATTCTGCATCGGTTGAAGTCGCACTGTTCTGCTGCACGGCATTGGTATAGGTTGCGGTCAGAAACCAGGGGTTGCGGTATTGCCAGCCATTGTCGATGCCGGCATCGTACTGTGCGGAAAACTCCAGACCGCTGCTTTTCACCTTGCCGAAGTTTTCGGTCTCACCGGTGCCGGTGCCGCCGATGTTGTCGATCACAATCAGGTCATTGAACCGGGTGTAAAAAGCCACCGCTTCAATCGCCAGTGCGCGCTGCGGATTGGCATAACGTGCGCCCAGTTCGAAGGCATTACTGGTTTCCTGCTTGATGCCACCAACCGCACTTTTCGGACTAGGTGGCGAGAAGCCACGATTGACACTACCAAAACCGACCCATGAATCATCAAACCGGTAGGTGACACCCAGGCTGCCCGCCGTCATGTTCATGGTGTTGGTGCCGGATTTGTTCGGACTGCTGTAGTCCTCAAAAGTCTGATCCAGTTTTTCGTAACGCAGCCCCGGCGTAAATGACCAGTCACCGGCAGTGATGCTGTCCTGCACAAACAGCGCCAGCGCATCGGTGCTTTGCAAACGGTTACCTGCACCGCCCGGCGCACCGGCCGTCATGCCATCGATAGCACCGTTGGCCAGCTGGCTGTAATCATCATCCCACTGGAAACGGCGTATCTGGTCTTTGTTGAAACGAATGCCGGCAGAAATTTCATGCTGCACATCATCCAAACCAAAACGGTAATACGTCACCGTGTCGATGCCTTTCGAGTTGTAAACCCGGTTGTTGGCACGCACCCGCAAAGTACAGGCCAGCTCACCCTTGAGACAGGCCAGACCTTCATCATTCTGCGCACCGGCCAGTGCTGGCGAAAGCTTGATGGTGTTGCCATTCACATTGCGCAGGTCTTTCAGTTTGTACCAGTTACGCGAGAAATCGTTGTTGTACAGGGTGGCGATAAGATCCAGATTGTCATTCGGTGCCACCGCATAACGCAAATAACTGCGTTTTTGCAGACTGTCAATGTTGTCAAACCGGGTCGCCGAATAACGGCGGGAAGGGTCAGCGGCAAAATCTGCTTCACTCAATCCCAGGTAGGTTTCGTTGGCATTCAGGCTGGACCTGCCATATTTGAATTCGAAGCGCTGATAGATGTCGGTATCCGGTTCCCAGGATAGTTTGATCATCGGATCAGACTTGGTAAAACCGGTGTTCTCGCCATCACGAAAATCCGGCGTTTCATCAATTTTTTTATAGCCCTGATTCTGGCGAAAATAACCTTCTACCAAAAAACCGATCTGACCGACACTGGTATCGACCGTATTGCCGCCATAAGCATGGGTGCGCAAATCACCAAAGCTGCCGTAAGACGATTTCAGATAAGCGGTTTCTTTCAACGGAATCGGTGTCGACAGATAATTGATAACACCACCGGTGGTCTGCGGACCATACTTCACCTGACTGGAACCTTTCAGAATTTCCATGCCGCTCATGCGACCAACGGTGGGCGAATAATACGCCGCCGGTGCAGAATACGGCGCTGGCGCGGTCAGCACACCATCTTCCATCAGCGTAATTTTAGAACTGCGGGTAGTATCTACCCCGCGCAGACTGATGCTGGGAAACAGACCAAAGTTGCCTTCCTGACGGATATATACGCCGGGCACTTTGCGCAGAACCTGGTCTACATCATCATAATTCTGCTCACGGATGTCAGCTTTGGTCACCACATGCGCAGAACCTGGCAGGGTTTCGATATTGGCCGGATTACCGATGACCATGATTTTGTCCAGCACGCTGGCTGAATCTGATTTTGCGTTATCTTCCGCTGCGAACGCCGGAAAAGCCACACCCAATGATGTACTGGCAATGATGCCAGACAATAAATTGCTCTGTAATTTCACTCTTATAACCTCGTTAAATAGTTTCCAGATATACGGTAAAACCGCTCTGCGACAAGTTTTTCTAAGGCTTGCGCAGTGGCGGACTGCATGGCTGGCTACGATCCAACAAAGTAAAAACAATGTGGTTTGACTGGCTGGCTAAAACGGATTATGCACAATTCAGACAGAAATGTAAATAAAAATCATTCTCATTCGTATTGACACGAAGATGAGAACTGTTATCATT
>WFOC01000091.1 GCA_015488295.1 Gammaproteobacteria bacterium | reverse complement strand
GGCATCGGCAGGCAACCATGCCCAGGGTGTTGCCCTGGCAGCGAAAAAACTCGGGTTGGATGCCATCATTGTTATGCCCAGGACTACGCCGGGCATCAAGGTGGATGCGGTTAAATCTTACGGTGCGAAAGCCATTTTGATCGGTGATAACTACGATGAAGCCTGTGCGTATGCAACAAAATACGCCAAGGAGAAAAAGCTGGATTTTATTCATCCGTATGATGACAGCGATGTTATTGCCGGGCAGGGTACGGTCGGTCTTGAAATTATTCGCCAGCATGCGGATCCCATCGATGTGATTTTTGTGCCGGTCGGTGGCGGTGGCCTGATTGCCGGCATTGGTTCCATCGTTAAATACCTTAGCCCGAAAACAAAAATTATCGGTGTCGAACCGGCAGATGCTGCCTGTATGGCGAACGCGCTGGATAAAAATCGTCGCGTGGTATTAAGCCATGTTGGTATTTTTGCAGATGGTGTTGCAGTCAAGCAGGTGGGCAAAGAAACCTTTCGCCTGGCAAAGCAGTGTGTTGATGATGTGCTGACGGTGAGTACTGATGAAATCTGTGCAGCAATCAAGGATATTTTTGATGATACCCGTTCGATTACCGAACCGGCGGGAGCGCTGGCGGTGGCCGGCATGAAAAAATACGTCAAACAGAAAAAAATAAGCGGCAAAACACTGGTGGCAATCAACAGTGGTGCCAACATGAATTTTGATCGCCTGCGTCATGTTTCTGAGCGCGCAGAAATCGGTGAGCAGCGTGAAGCGCTTTTTGCTGTGACCATTCCCGAGCGCCCCGGTAGTTTTAAAACTTTCTGTCAGACCATCGGCAAGCGCGGTATCACTGAATTTAATTATCGTTATTCTGATGCGGATGATGCCCAGGTTTTTGCCGGAGTGCAGCTGCGTGATGGCTTGAGTGAGCGTCATGAGCTGATTAAAAAACTGAAGGCTAAAAAATACCCGGTGCTGGATATGACCGATAACGAGATGGCAAAAATGCACGTGCGCCACTTGGTCGGCGGGCATGCAGCGATTGATGACGAAGTGCTGTATCGTTTTGAATTTCCCGAACGCCCGGGTGCGCTGCTGGATTTTCTGACACAGATCGGCACTCGCTGGAATATCAGCCTGTTTCATTATCGTAACCACGGCGCTGCTTTTGGCCGAGTGCTGGTGGGTTTGCAGATACCGAAGGCCGAGCGCAAACAGCTGGTGCAGTATCTTGATACGCTGGCGTATCCTTATTGGGAAGAGACGGATAATCCGGCGTATCAGTTGTTTTTGTCTTTGTAGTTGGGGTTGTGTCTGTTCTCTGCCAGCAGCGGACATACAGATAAAAGCTTATTTTTCTCGCAAAGGCGCAGAGCTCGCAAAGAAAAAACATATTGTCCACAGATGAACGCAGATAAACACAGATGTTATTAGCTTTCGCCTACGGCGAAGCTAATAAGAAATGGTTTTATCCGTGTTCATCTGCGTTTATCTGTGGATAAAAAAAGGCTTTTCTCTGCGAGCTCTGCGCCTCTGCGAGAGTAAATTCTTTACTTCCGCTTTGTGTCAGTAGCCGACTGTTGTTAGCCGCCGTAACGCTGTTTTTCGGTAACGATATAATCCAGCGGAATATCCCAGTGCTGGGCCTTTAGCGGCGCAACTTTCTGTATCTCATGTGCCAGTCCCGTCAATACCGGTTTTCGCCAGTAACGCCTGTGTTGTAAATAGGCGAGTGTCCGGTCATAAAAACCGCCGCCCATGCCAACGCGATTGCCGTATTCATCAAAAGCCACCAGCGGTAACAGCAAGAGGTTCAGCTGGCTGGCTTTTACCCAGTCTGAAGGTGGGCAGATCGGCTCGGCGATATTGAAGCGGTTATGTTTGAAACGTGTGTCTTCTTTGTACGGCGCAAAATACAGGCTGTTTTTTATCGGTGACAGTACCGGCAGGTATACTTTTTTTCCGCTGAACCAGGCGTGTTCAATCAGTGGGGATGGATCGATTTCGCCGTCGTTGGCCAGGTAGCCGGCTATGTGCTCGCTGTTGCGGTAGCTTCTGTGTTTAATGATGTGCTGGCACAGTGCGTTACTGTGCTGTTGTTGCGTATCTATCGGCAGGTTTTGCCGCAGTTTGCGAATGTGCTGCCGTATTTCGGCGCTGGGGTTGTTTTCGATATTGCTAATAGCTGGCTGACGGCGGCGGATCGTCGGGTTGTCAGGCATAAGCTGTCGGGTTTTTAAAGAAGGAAAATAGGGATGACATCTCCAAAGTGCCGTAGCAAATACTGTAGACCTTGAACCGGTAAGTTCAGGGGGGAATCAGCGATGACGCGTCAGGCTTCCCGGCTAGCGGTAATGCACACGGCTTCAACAGTCCAGTTCCCAAAGTCAGTATTTAAGGCTCAAGGGTTAAAACAGGTAGCTTACGCACACCCTAGAGATGTCAAAACTGGTGGGTATCGTTATCACTGCTTCGGCGGTTGGCGTTGGCAGCTTCCTACACCCGTGTTTCTATTGTAAGTAATGTCGGATTTAAATCAACCGAAATTCATCAATAAAAGATGATATTTACGTGATCTGTGACAACTAGATGAGTTGAATATCGCGCATGGAGTTACTGATGCGTTCGGAAAGTTCTTCAATGCGTTGATTTAGCTCGCCGTGTTCAACAATCAGCGACTGGCTGTGCAGGATTTCGTGACTCATGTTCAGCGCTGCCATAATCGCGATACGTTCAGTGCCGATCACTGAGCCCTGCTGTTTGATCTCGCCCAGTTTTTCATTGAGCAGGTCAGCTGAGGCTCGCAGATTATTTTTTTCTTCTTCCGGGCAGGCAATACGGTACTCCTTGTCCATGATTTTTATGGTCAAAGGTTCGGCCTTGTTCATAATCGGTGACTCATGCAAGCGGGTTTCAGGAGAGGTTTAAGCTTTTTCCATCGAACGTAAACGGGTGATCATCGACTCTACCTGCACACGGACTTTCTCTTTTGATTCGATTAAATTCGAACGTTCAGAAGTCAGCGTCTGCAATTGCGCACGTAGATCTTTATTGTCATTGCCCAGCTTCTGGCAGAGTTCCAGTAGCTCACCAACCTGTTCTTCGAGTTTGCTTATTCTTGTTATTGTGTCTGTCATGAGGCTAATAGTAGGACGTGAAACGCTTTCGGTCAATTACAATAGCTTATTTACCCTAAAAAGTGCGTATATCTGATGCGTTATCAGGGGAATTTATTTGAGTATTGTTTTAAACTGGTGGTTTTTGATCACTACATAGATGATGCCGAGTTTCCCCGATATACCTCAATTAGAAGAATTACTGTTTAGTGTTGATGCCGCGCTTGGTGCTACCGAATCACACGGCGCGTTGTGCGGCATGCTGTGCGCGCAGGGGGCAACGGATGCTTCGCAGTGGATGCTGAATGTGCTGGGTGAGCACGAGGAAACCAGCACCGCACTGCAGCAGGTCGGTAAAAAATTACTGGCGATTCATAAAATGACGGTTGAGCAGATGAACGACACCGATGCCGATTTTGAGTTGATGCTGCCTGATGATGACGAAGCACTGGATATGCGCGTCGAAGCGCTGGGTATGTGGTGCCAGGGCTTTGTTTACGGTCTGGCCGTGGGTGGCATCAGGGAAGATACCGCGTTGCCGGATGACAGCAAGGAGCTGATTCAGGACATCCTGGAAATATCCCGCGCCGGTTACGTGGCGGATAACGAAGCCGAACTGGCCACCGATGAAGAAGACAGCGAAGAAGATGAAGTCGCCTTCATGGAAGTCTGCGAATATGTGCGCATGGGTGTGTTGCTGATTTATGAAGAGTTACAGCCGTTACAGTCTTCGCAGACGGTGCATTAGAAACAATTTATCCACAGATGGACGCAAATAAAAACACTAATTATAAATTTCTGTCATCCTGAACAATAGTGAAGGATCTTATGCTCTTACTCATTTAAAAATCCTTCACTATCGTTCAGGATGACAAAATATCAATTAGCTCGAATGTTTTTATTTGCGTTCATCTGTGGATAAATTGTTTCTAATGCACCGTCTGCGAAGACTGTAACGGCTGT
>WFOC01000090.1 GCA_015488295.1 Gammaproteobacteria bacterium | reverse complement strand
GTGCAAAACGTTCATCCTGCGCCATTTCATTAAAATCAAATACCGGCCAGTGCTCTTTATCCTGCTTAAATGCACCGCCAATGTATGGCAAAATATCGCTGTGCACTTCCGGGATATCCGAGGTTTCATCACTGTCTCTGAAGTGGCGCATGCCGTAGACTTCTTCGACGATCAAACCGGTATTAAAACCTTTGTAGTCAATAACGATAACCCTGGCTTTTTGACGGTGTTTTACGTCCTCACCTAATAAAAAAGCTTTCATATCAAGGATCGGCAATAAACTACCACGTACATTTGCGACACCGACAACCCAGGGCTTCACGCCTGGCACTGTGGTATATTCAGGCAGATCCAGAATCTCCTTAACTTCTGACATTGGCGCGATTAATTTTGAATCGCCTACCCTGAAACCGACACCAACCCATTCCTGCTCAACCAGATCAAGCGCAGGCATACTGGTTAAACCTTTAAGCGTCCGCGCTTCCAGATCCAGCAACAAATCAAATGGATTAGTTATAGTCATTTGTTCATCTTAATTATTATTATTTTTATTGTTACAACACCACTGTATTTTTCAGTAGCTGCCCAACACCTGCCACTTAGGCCGAGAGCACCATATTGACATGTTCAATCAATGCTTTTTCCTGCACTGGTTTTACGATGTAATCTTTAGCTCCCTGACGCATCGCCCAGACTTTATCTGTTTCCTGGTCTTTCGTTGTCACCATAATCACAGGAATCGATGAAGTCTCTGTGTTTTTTGATATCTGCCGCGTTGCCTGAAAGCCATTCATGCCCGGCATAACAACATCCATCAGAATCAAATCAGGGCCTTCAGTCTTCGCCATCTCAACACCCTGCTCACCGGATGTAGCCACTACTACCTCATGCCCGTTCTTCGTCAACATGGTTTGCAATACATGCACCTCTGTTGGCGAATCATCAACTATCAATACTTTTGCCATTCTCATTCACCACTATATATTTGTTATTGAATGCGTTTCTGAACACATTCATCCTCCCGGTTATTTTTAAATCGACACAACCCTTGCATCTTTAATCAAGTCACTGTGTAAATCCGCCAGCCTGTGCTAGCGACCCGGCGCGAATTCTTTTATCGCACCAATCAAATCTTCTTTAGTAAACGGTTTTGTCAGATACTGTGTCGAGCCCACAATGCGACCACGCGCCCGATCAAAAATACTGTCTTTGCTCGATAACATAATGACCGGCGTATCTTTGAATGTTTTATTATTTTTTATCAGCGCACAGGTTTGATAACCATCGAGCCGCGGCATCATGATATCCACAAAAATAATATCCGGCCTGTTCTCAGCGATTTTTGATAACGCTTCAAAACCATCGACGGCTGTCACCACGTCACAACCCTCTTTTTTAAGCAGGTTTTCCGCTGTTCGCCTTATTGTTTTACTGTCATCAATGACCATTACTTTCAGGTCACTCATTACATATTCTCTTCAGCCATTGCCGTACCTTGTTCGTCACCAATATTGTGACTATTCCCAAAAAAGACTCTAGTTAAATTGAATGTAGACCACATTCCCGGTATTGCCAATAATTCATTAAAACTCAAAAATTATTGGCCAAGATTTTGCTTAAGAAAATATTATTCGCATTTTTTCAACACCAAACAAACATCAAATAGCTGTTAAAATCATTTAAAATTCAGCCACTCAATTTCGTCTGGAGAAAATCATGAGCATCAAACTCGGCATCGTCATGGATCCACTGTCGTCGATCAATGTAAAAAAAGACAGCAGTTTCGCGATGATGCTGGCAGCACAAAAACGCGGCTGGGAAATTCATGTTATCGAGCAGTCCGGACTGTACACAAAAAACGAAATCCCCTGGGCATCGAGTCGGATAACCCATGTCGAAGACGATACCAGCCACTGGTTTGATTTCAGTCCGGCACAGGATATCGAACTGGCATCACTGGATGCCATCCTGATGCGCAAGGATCCGCCCTTTGATATCGAATACATCGCCAGCACCTATATCCTGCAACTGGCCGAGCAAAGAGGTTCACTCATCGTCAACAAACCCGCCAGCCTGCGTGACAATAATGAGAAAATGTTTATCACGCAGTTTCCACAGTGCTGCACACCGTTTCTGGTCAGTCGCAATAAAAATCGCCTGCGTGATTTTGTTATCGAGCGTTTTCATTCAGAACAGCAGGATGTCATTTTAAAACCACTGGACGGCATGGGCGGCACCTCCATTTACCGCGTTAACCCGCAGGACCCGAACCTTTCAGTGATCCTCGAAACCGTTTCAGAAAACGAAGCACGTACCGTCATGGCGCAGCAGTTCATTCCGGAAATCAGCGAAGGCGATAAACGCGTATTACTGATTGATGGCGAAGCCGTGCCCTACGCACTGGCCCGTGTGCCGGCAAAAGGCGAAACCCGCGGGAATCTGGCCGCCGGCGGCAGCGGCGTTGGTGTTGAACTCAGCGAACGTGATAAGTGGATCTGCCAGCAGGTCGGCCCGGTATTAAAACAACAGGGCATTCTGTTCGCCGGCATCGACATCATCGGTGACTACCTCACCGAAATAAATATCACCAGCCCTACCTGTATCCGCGAACTGGACAAAATTTACTCACTGGATATTGCCAGCGACCTGATGCAATGCATAGAAAAACATTTAGCTTAAAAAAACATTTACTGCTTTTACTGCTGCTCACGGCTTTTCTCAGCGCCTGCGAACAGCCGGAAAAACAATATGTCTACAGCATCTTCGCCTTCGGCACTTTAATTGATGTCACACTTTACAGTGCCGACAAAGATCAGGCCGACAAAGCTTTCGAACAGCTGCAAAAAGACTTCGACCACTACCACCAGCAGTGGTCTCCGTGGACAGATGGCGATCTGGCACAGCTCAATAAAAAACTGGCAGAAACCATCCCGGGACAAGGCACCGCCATTACCGTGCCTGCGCACCTTGTTCCGATAATAAAAACCTCAATGCGCCTGAGTGAGCAAAGCGACAACTACTACAACCCGGCCATCGGCAAACTCATCAACCTGTGGCAGTTTCATCGCTCACAGGAAGCAGACATCCAGCCACCAAAAGACAGCCTGATTCAGGCACTGGTTGAACAGAAGCCGCAAATGAGCGACCTGTCTTTTAACTCACAGAACCAGCTAATCAACAACAACCCGGCGATCTCCCTCAACTTTGGTGCCTTTGCCAAAGGTTATGCCATCGCGCTCGAAATCAAGCAGTTGAAAAAACTCGGCATTCACAATGCCGTAATCAATGCCGGCGGGGATCTCAGCGTTATCGGTCAGCACGAAGACCGTGCCTGGAACATCGGCATCCGCCATCCACGCAGCAATGAAATACTGGCCAGCATCGAAATAAAAAATAACGAAAGCGTTTTCACCTCCGGCGATTATGAGCGCCTGTATTATTATCAGGGCAAACGCTACCACCACATACTTGACCCACGAACCGGCTACCCGACAAAGGACGCACAATCAGTCACCGTCATCCACCCCGATGCAGGGCTGGCCGATGCCGCTGCCACTGCACTGTTTGTCGCCGGCAGCAAACAGTGGAAAAAAATCGCAAAAAAACTGGGGCTGGAATACGTCATGCTAATCGACGGCAACGGCGACATTCACATGACAGCAGCAATGCAGGCACGTATAAAATTCCTCCATAAATCACCCGCTTCGCACATATTTGTCACTGAAGACCTATAATTAACCAGTAAAAATAACTGTAAAATGCACAACCGGATATTTCCAGCACACCGTATCCTGAGACACAAATGAGTAAACGCAGAACAATTCAGGCAAAAATTACCGACAAAGACCGTTTCGGCATGACATTTTTTCTTGCCACCATCTTTCACGGCATCGTTATTCTGGGTGTGACGTTCAGCGTTTCACCACCCGCCGACAGCAAAACATCCCCCACGCTGGATATTATTCTGGTGCAGACAAAATCCCCCGATGAAGTCGAAAAAGCCGACTACCTGGCACAGGTTACCCAGAAAGGCGGCGGCAACGCGGAAAAGAAAGCCCGACCACGCGAACTGTTCAGCGCCGCCACCCTGTCAAATAAATCCGGCATCGAAAAGCAAAACAGCCAGCAGCAACAGCGCAAACAAAAACAGAACGAACAGCTGGCATTACTCACCCAGTCTAGCGCCGAGTACGCCATTGCCAGCAAAAAAAATCCAGCCAAAGCAGAAGACGAGCACACACTCGACCGGACCAATACCAGCAAGAATACGCAAACAGCCAAACTGGCCGCCGAGATCAGCAACACCATCGAGCAGCAGGCCAGCATCGAGCGCACCAAATATCTTAATTCAAGCACCAAAGCATTCACCCCTGCCAGGTACATGCGACAGTGGATCGACCGCGTCGAACGCGTCGGCAATCTCAACTACCCGGATCAGGCTCGCCGCCAGCAACTCAGCGGCACCCTGATTCTTGATGTGGTAATCAACGCCAATGGCGAGCTGATCAAAACCGATCTGCGCCAGTCTTCCGGCCACCAGATCCTCGATGATGCGGCCAAACGCATCGTCAGACTGGCAGCACCCTATGCCGCGTTTCCAAAGAAACTTCGCGCCGAAGCTGATGTCATACACATAACGCGTAGCTGGGAATTCCTGAACAGCGGACTGCGCACCCGGTAACACACCTGGCCACTCAATGACAGACAACACATCGCAAGACAGCAACACTGCCAGTTATAACTTAACCGGCCATTTTCTTATCGCCATGCCATCACTGAATGACAGCTTTTTTAATCAGGCGGTCACCTATATCTGTGAACATGATGAAGCCGGCAGCTTTGGCCTCATCATTAACCAGCAGACCAACATCAATCTGAAACAGGTCATTCAGGAAATGAAAATCGAAAGTGATGAAGACTACAAAACAGAGCAATCGATTTTTATCGGTGGCCCGGTCGATCAGGGGCGCGGCTTCATCCTGCACCGCCCCATCGGCAACTGGTCATCCAGCCTTATCGTCAACGACAACGTGGCACTGACCACCTCGAAAGATATTTTACAGGCCATCGCCAACAACAAAGGCCCGGATGACTGTCTGGTCGCGCTGGGTTACGCCGGCTGGTCTGCCGGTCAGCTGGAACGTGAAATGGCCGACAACACCTGGCTGAGTTGCCCGGCAGATGAACAGATTATTTTCAACACCCCTGTTGCCGAACGCTGGAAAGCTGCCGCTAAACTGATCGGCGTTGACCTGTCGTTGATGAGTAACGATGCTGGGCACGCCTGAACATCAATAAAAAAACACAAAACGATTATCCACAGATGAACACAGATAAACGCAGATTTTTAAAACAAAAAACAGTTTTATCTGTGTTCATCTGCGTTCATCTGTGGATCTAAAAAGCTTTTACGCTTTTGCAATATTAGCCACATGAAAATAACAAGCGTCCTGGGGTTCGACTACGGCAAAAAACGCATCGGCATCGCCACCGGTCAAACCATCACCTGTTCGGCCACACCCTGTACCACGCTGAAACAGGTCGATGGCAATCCTGACTGGCCGGCCATCGCAAACGAAATTCAACAATGGAAGCCGCAGGCACTGATTGTCGGCATGCCCTATCACACCGACGGCAGCGAAAACAAAATGACTGCTGCTGCCCGACAGTTTGCCTACGAGCTGGAAAAACGCTTCAAGCTGCCAGTGATCGAGGTCAACGAGGCACTCAGCTCGCAGCAGGCCGAAGAAATTCTCAAACAGGAAATGAAAATAAATAAGCAGAACAAACACGAGATTGATAGAATGGCGGCTGCAATCATCGTGCAGCGCTGGCTGGATCAGCAGCAGTAACAAACCATTCGCCCGAACACAACCAGGCAATAGACGAGAACCTATGCAAGCACTAGCCACACCAGATGAACTTCTGGCTCAACTGGCAGAAAAGTTAAAAACATTGCTTCACGAAAAAGCAATCGACAATCCATTGATGGTCGGCATTCATACCGGCGGTGTCTGGGTTGCCACCAAATTGCATCAACAACTCAACCGTTCCGACAGCCTTTTTTCAGAACCGCTGGCGACACTGGACATCAGTTTTTACCGCGATGACTTTTCACGCATCGGCATCAACCCCGAAGTCAAACCCTCACAGTTGCCACCCGATGTCGATGACCGTCACATCATTCTGGTCGACGACGTATTACACACCGGCCGCACCATCCGCGCGGCAATGAACGAGCTGTTTGATTACGGTCGCCCGGCGAGCATTACCCTGGTCTGCCTGATCGAGCGCGATGGCCGTGAGCTGCCGCTGCAGGCAGACATCGTCGGCGCACACATAAAATTAAATGCCGGCGAGCACATCAAACTCACCGGTCCGGAGCCTCTGGCTTTCGAACTGCAACAGGCTCAAAACGGCAACAACAAAAATGCAGCAAAGGAATAATAATTTCCATGGTTAATAAAGCCACAAAACCAACAGATGCTTTAATCGGCCACGATGCCTGGAATATTCAACTAGATAAAAACGGACATTTAAAACACTTCCTCACCACTGAAGGCCTGGGCAGCGACATGCTGACCAAAATTCTGGACACGGCTGAAAGCTTTGCCAACGTCAACCAGAAAAGTGTTAAAAAAGTACCGCTGCTGCGCGGAAAAACCATCGTCAACCTGTTCTTTGAAGCCAGCACCCGTACCCGTACTACCTTTGAACTGGCGGCGAAACGTCTTTCTGCCGATGTGTTAAACATCAACATCAGCACCTCGGCAACATCCAAGGGCGAAACCCTGCTCGACACCCTGCAAAACATCCAGGCCATGCACTGCGACATGTTTGTCGTGCGCCACAGCGATTCCGGCGCAGCACATTACATCGCCAACAACGTGGCACCGAATATCAGCGTCATCAACGCCGGCGACGGCAGCCACGCACATCCAACACAGGCGATGCTGGACATGTTCACCATCCGCCGCAACAAGGGCGAAAATTTCGGCAACCTGCGCGTTGCCATCGTTGGCGACATCATGCACTCACGCGTTGCACGCTCACAAATTCACGCGCTCAACACATTAAACACCGGCGATGTTCGCGTTATCGCGCCACGCACTTTGCTGCCGGTCGATATCGAAAGCATGGGCGTGAATGTTTTTCATGATCTGGAAACCGGCATCAAGGATGCTGACGTGGTCATCATGCTGCGCCTGCAAAAAGAGCGCATGAGCGGCGCACTTCTGCCCAGCGAGCAGGAATATTTCCAGCTCTACGGCCTCACCGAAGAGCGCCTGATGGCAGCAAAAGATGATGCCATCGTGATGCACCCCGGGCCAATCAACCGCGGTGTCGAAATCGACTCCAACGTCGCCGATGGCGCACGTTCGGTTATCCTCGACCAGGTTTCCTATGGCATCGCTGTACGCATGGCGGTGATGACCATGACGCTGGGCAGAGAACCTGAAACCGATGACAGCAAAGAAAACAGCGAAGGAGGCCAATAGTGACTGACATCATTATAAAAAACGGCCATCTGATCGACCCGGCAAACAACATCGACCAGCTCGCTGATATAAAAATCAGCAACGGAAAAATCGCCGGCATTGAAGCTGCCAACACGATCAATGCCGATGGCGCACAAAGCATCGATGCCAGCAGCCTGACTGTCATTCCCGGCCTGGTCGATTGCTGCGCACGACTACGCGAGCCGGGACTGGAAAACAAGGCCACCATTGAAAGCGAAACCGTGGCCGCAACCAGGGCCGGCATCACCACCCTGTGCTGCCCGCCGGACACCGATCCGGTAATTGATGAACCCGCCATAGTCGAATTAATCAATCGCAAAACAAAAATATCAGGACACAGTAAAGTCGTCACACTCGGCGCATTAACATCAGGGCTGCATGGCGAACACCTCAGCGAAATGTATGCACTGCAACAGGCAGGCTGCACCGGTGTCAGCAATTGCCGCAACCCGGTGGAAAACGCACTGATTCTGAAACGCGCTTTTGCCTACGCCGCCACCTTTGGCCTGCGCGTTTTTATCGAACCGGATGAACACTGGTTAAGTGTTGGCGGCTGCGCACACGAAGGCAAAATTGCCACCCGTTTAGGGCTGAAAGGTATCCCGGTTTCAGCAGAGACTATCGCCATCACACGCGCATTAGAGCTGGTTGCAGAAACCGGTGTCAGTGCACACTTCGGACGGTTATCCAGTGGCCGGAGCACAGAAATAATCGCGCGTGCAAAACATGAGCAGCTGCCGGTCACTGCTGATGTCAGCGCACACCAACTGCACCTCACCGAACAGGACATCAGCAGTTTCAACAGCGCCTGCCATGTCATGCCACCATTGCGCACACAGCGTGACATGGAAGCATTACGCGCCGCTGTCGCCAACGGCACCATCGATGCGATCTGCTCCGACCACCAACCACATAACATTGATGCCAAGCAGGCACCTTTCGCCAGCACCGAAGCCGGCATCACTGCGCTGGAAACCATGTTGCCCCTGTGCCTGCGCCTGTCACAGCAGAACGATTTAAATCTCAATGATGTAATCACCCGAATCACAAGCGCACCGGCAAATATTCTGGGGCTGGACACCGGCAGCCTGGCCGTCGGCGCAAAAGCCGACATCTGTATTTTTGATGAAGACGAAGACTGGCAGCTGACCACTGACTCAATTCACAGTCATGGCAAAAATTCCCCCTTTCTGGGCTGGAATTTTCAGGGAAAAGTTAAACACAGCATCATTGACGGCGCGCTGTTATTCAGCGACTAGAACTGCCGCTGCATAAAAAATTATTTGTCAGGAATCTGCCGGGGTAGATGGAAACTGCAACGGCTCATGATTTTCCTGCTGGCTCTGCAATTCTCTGGTGCCACCACCAAAGTTAATTTTCCACTCAAGATTACTGCTGGAATCGGCATTGGCTAACGCTGCTTTAAGATCAATCTTGCGCGCTTTAAATAATTCAAACAGCGACTGATCAAACGTTTTCATGCCGGTCTCATTGCCTTTTTCCATGATCTCTTTTATCTCGTTAAAATTACCATCACGAATCAGCTTGCTGATATAAGGCGTGTTCACCAGCACTTCGACCGCTGCGATGCGGCTGCCGTCTTCAGTCTTGACCAGACGCTGCGCCAGAATGCAGTTCAGGTTCAGCGATAAATCCATCAACACCTGATTGTGCGCATCGCTGGGGAAAAAGTTCAGCATGCGGTCCAGCGTCTGGTCGGCATTGGTCGCGAGCAAGGTAGTCAGACATAGATGGCCGGTGTCCGCATAGCGCAACGCCGACTCCATGGTTTCCCGGTCCCTGGCCTCACCAATCATAATAACGTCGGGCGCTTCACGCATGGCTTCGCGCAGGGCATTATCAAACGATAAAGTATCCAGCCCGACTTCACGCTGGCCGACAATACATTTTTTATGACGGAACATGAATTCAATAGGATCTTCGATGGTCAGGATATGACCGGTTTCAGTCATGTTGCGATAATCCAGCATCGATGCCAGCGAAGTCGACTTTCCCATGCCGGTGGCTCCAACCACCAGTACCAGACCTTTTCTGCGCATGATCATGGTCTTGTAAATTTCAGGCAGACCCAGTTCATCCAGCGTCGGAATATCCGCCTTGATGTAACGGATGACCATGGAAACTTCACCACGCTGCATGTAAATATTGATGCGGAAGCGACCCAGGTCGGTATAGGAAACGCCCAGATTCAATTCCAGATTTTTTTCAAAGTCGCTGATCTGTACCGGTGTCAGTAAATCGTAAGCCAGTTTTTTTGTCATACCCGGATTAAGCATGCTCTTTCCAACAGGGCGCATGCTGCCTTCGATGCGAACGCTTACCGGCGCACCTGTGGTGAAATACATATCCGATGCCTGCTGCTCAGACATCAATTTTAAATACGGTTGCAAATTCATCTGCTCTACCTACCTAACATGCTTACCTGCACGCCTCGTCTATGAGTGTTGTTTTTTACCCGATGCTTCATCTGGATCAACGAATCCGTGATTTATCTTCGCTGTCCTGCATCGAGATACTATCCAGGCCTTCCATCAAATCCGTGTTGCTCGATTCCTTGCCTTCCAGCTTGATACGCAGGCGCAGATCGTTGACAGAATCTGCATTTCTCAAAGCATCTTCATACTTGATCTGCCCCGATTCATATAAGTCAAACAACGCCTGGTCAAAGGTCATCATGCCCAGCTCATTGGATTTTGCGATCAACTCTTTAATGTCGTGCACATTGCCCTTGAAAATCAGATCCGACATCAATGGTGAATTAAGCATGATCTCGATAGCCGCAACGCGACCATTGCCCGAAAGGGTCGGAATCAGACGCTGCGAGATCAGGCTTTTCAGGTTCAGCGACAGGTCCATCAACAACTGCTGACGACGGTCTTCCGGGAAAAAGTTAATAATACGATCCAGCGCCTGGTTGGTGCTGTTGGCGTGCAATGTCGACAGACACAGGTGACCGGTTTCAGCAAACGCAATCGCATGCTCCATGGTTTCGCGGTCACGAATTTCACCAATCAAAATAACATCCGGTGCCTGACGCAAGGTGTTTTTCAGCGCAACTTCGTAACTGTCGGTATCAACACCAACCTCACGCTGGGTAACGATGCAGTTTCTGTGGTTGTGAATAAATTCAATCGGGTCTTCAATGGTAATGATATGGCCGTGGCTATGCTGGTTACGATACCCCACCATCGCCGCCAGCGAAGTCGACTTACCCGAACCGGTGGCACCAACAAAAATCACCAGACCACGCTTGGTCATGGAAATATCTTTTAGTATCGGCGGCAGGTTTAAATCTTCGAACACCGGAATTTCTGAGCGGATGACACGCAACACCACACCAACCGAACCGCGCTGGGTGAAAGCATTAACACGAAAACGCGAAACACCCGGCAGGCTGATAGCAAAGTTACATTCCTGCTGCTCCTCAAACTCTGCACGCTGTTTGTCATTCATGATTGAGCTGACCAGCACCTGTGTGTGCTGTGGACTCAGTGCCTGATTCGATAGCGGTGACATCTCACCATCCACCTTCATCGAAGGCACAGCACCTGCAGTAATAAACAGGTCGGAGCCATTCTTCTGCACCATCATGCGCAGAAGATCATGCATATATTTTATTGCTTTTTCGCGATCCACCTAGATCACCTCATTGCTTTGTCTGTAAGTTTCCGTTTTACCATGGTCGTATTGATCACTACCCGGCATGCTAAAAAATATCTTTATTTGCCGCTTTTTTGCGCGCTTCATCTTTACTGATCAGACCTTTTGCCAGCAATTCCTGCAAATTCTGGTCCAGCGTCTGCATACCAATCGACTGACCGGTTTGAATTGCTGAAAACATCTGTGCAACTTTATTCTCACGAATCAGGTTTTTAATTGCCGAGGTGCCGATCATGATTTCATGCGCCGCAATACGACCACCGCCGATTTTTTTCAGCAGGGTCTGTGAAATAACCGAACGCAATGATTCTGACAGCATCGCACGCACCATTTCTTTTTCCGCCGCCGGAAATACATCAACAATACGGTCGACGGTTTTTGCCGCCGAGCTGGTATGCAAGGTGCCAAACACCAGGTGACCGGTTTCAGCGGCAGACAGTGCCAGACGGATAGTTTCAAGGTCACGCATCTCACCAACCAGAATCACGTCCGGATCTTCACGCAATGCAGAACGCAGCGCCTCACTAAAGCCCAGGGTGTCACGATGCACCTCACGCTGGTTGATCAGCGATTTTTTACTTTCGTGAACGAATTCAATCGGGTCTTCAATGGTCAGGATATGGCCATAATGATTTTCATTAACATAATTCACCATGCCGGCAAGTGTGGTCGATTTTCCTGAACCGGTTGGCCCGGTTACCAGCACGATACCGCGTGGCGTATCTGATATTTCTTCAAAAATCTTCGGCGCACCAAGTTCTTCCAGGGTTAAAATCTTTGAAGGAATGGTTCGAAATACAGCACCAGCACCGCGGTTATGATTGAAGGCATTAACACGAAAACGCGCCAGCCCGGGAATCTCAAATGAAAAGTCTGTCTCCAGATATTCTTCAAAAGTCTTGCGCTGCTTGTCATTCATGATGTCGTATACCATGCCATGCACACTCTCATGGTCCATCGGATCAACATTGATACGACGCACATCACCATCAACACGAATCATCGGTGGCAAGCCTGCTGACAAATGTAAATCCGATGCCCCATTTTTCACACTGAAAGCAAGTAGCTGAGCGATATCCATCAAATTCCCCTGATATAAGTAGTTCTATTCTTAATTATAAGTCTCCTATTTATAGCCAAGAATCAGCCTACTTTCTGCATTCCGTGACTAATTTGACAATATATTTATGTTATTCCCCAAATCCGGAATTTTCTTCACGGTGTGGTAAAATTCACGCGATTTTAAATAACCGGATATGAACCACAGATGCCCACGATTGGATTTATAGGTGGCGGTAACATGGCAGCCAGCCTCGTTGGCGGACTGATTAACGCCGGTACAACCGCATCAGAAATAACGGTTGCCGAGCCGGATGAAACACAGCGTCAATCACTAAAAAACCGCTTCGGCATCAACATGACCGCCGATAATACCGACACCCTGTCGTGTGACATTGTCGTGCTGGCGGTCAAGCCACAATTGCTGAAACAGGTCTGCCAGCAACTGGCAGCGTCCGCAAACCTTCAGCAGAATACGCTGTTTATTTCAATCGCCGCCGGCATCACCAGCACCGACATCAACCGCTGGCTGGGCGATGGCAAAGCCATCGTGCGTTGCATGCCAAACACACCGGCGCTGCTGCAATGTGGCGCTTCTGGTTTATTCGCCAACCCGCTGGTCTCTGACAAACAAAAGCAACAGGCTGAAGAAATCATGCAGGCCGTCGGCATTGTGGTCTGGGTTGAGAGCGAAGCGCAGTTAAATGCCGTCACCGCCATTTCTGGCAGCGGCCCGGCGTATTTCTTTTTGATGATGGAAGCCATGCAACAGGCGGGTGAAGCACTGGGTCTGAGTTCCGACATCGCACAAAAACTGGTTTTACAAACCGCTCTGGGCGCGGCACGCATGGCAAGCGAAAGCGAACACTCCCCCGCCGAACTACGCCAGATGGTCACTTCAAAAGGCGGCACCACCGAACAGGCTATTCTGAGTTTTCAGGCTGCCGGCTACCAGAAAATTGTTTCCGAGGCACTGCAAGCCGCCAATGATCGCTCGATCTCACTGGCTGAAGAACTTGGATCTGAATAAAACGTCCCCAGTAAACAATATGAATACAACCACAGACAACAGGTCACACAAATGAGCCCGGAAAATCCTTTTATCTTTTTAATCGATACCCTTTTCAGTATCTATATCGCAATCATGTTATTGCGCTTTATACTGCAACAGGTCGGCGCTGATTTTTATAACCCTATTTCCCAGTTTGTGGTCAAAGCCACACAGCCGCT
>WFOC01000089.1 GCA_015488295.1 Gammaproteobacteria bacterium | reverse complement strand
CATGGAAATATTCGCGAGCCTCGCGGATGATGTCCCAGTGTTCGTCGGTGAGTCCATCAACAATTTTTTCGTTTTTTGCGATTTCAACAGCGAGTTCTTCGCTCCATTCATCAAGATTTTCTAACCAGCCAGCTTCGCTGAGCTGAATGATTTTACCGTTTACTTCTGCTTGCATTGGTTTGTCCTGCCTCTAAAATTTAAATAATAACCTAGTAATTTGATCAGGTATTCTACCTGAAAATAGGCCATTGATAAATACCTGGGTTTATAAGGATATTATAAGACTTAAGTTGTTGAAATTTAAAGGTAAGTTTTTTCAGCGTTGCAGTTGTGATTCAACTTCATCACGTTTCTCCCGGCTTTCAAGCAGTTCAATCAGGCTTAAAGTGAAGTCCATGGCGGTGCCGGGACCGCGGGATGTAATGATTTTTCCGTCGATTTCGACCGCGTTTTTTGAGATGTTAATTGCCGGATTGTTGAGTGCTTCCAGTACGCCGGGAAAGCCGGTGGCGGTTTTGCCTTCGAGAACACCGGCGGTGGCCAGTGCTTTGGGGGCGGCACAGATAGCCGCCAGATAACGGTTTTCCTGTGCCTGTTTTTTTAGCAGTGATTGCAGTCGTGCATCGTCTCGCAGGTGGTCTGCACCGGGCAGTCCGCCGGGCAGAACGATGAGGTCAAAGGTTTTATCCAGTATTTTTTCGATGCTGGTGTCAGGAATAATGGTGGTGCCGCGCGCGGCTTTTACCGGTTGTTCATCCAGCCCGCAGGTGGTGACAGTGATGCCGGCGCGCACCAGCAGGTCGGTGATGGTGATGGCTTCAAGTTCTTCACAGCCTTGAGCAAGCGGTACCAGTACATGCGACATGATTATCCTCCCGGTTTTTATTTAGTTTGTTTGCGGTATGGATTAACTGTGACACCGGGATTAATTTTATACCGTGTGTTTGCAGTTCCTCCAGATGTGCTTTTAGAAATTTTATGGTTTCCGGGTAGGGGTGTGCAATTGCCAGTGCGTAACCACGCTGATTAATGCGTTGAATAAAACGGTCAAACTGTATGCGCAGGGTGTTTTTATTATTGTCGGGGTCGAGAAAAAAATCACGAGTGAGACTGGGGATTTTATATTCCTCGGCAATTTTTTCTGCGATGGTTTTTTTGGTGGTTTTGCTGTCGACAAAATACAGGTCGCCCCGTTGTGCCAGTGTATCCATCAGCCAGCTCATGTGTCCCGGGTGCCGGGTTAGCAGGCTGCCCATGTGATTGTTTACACCGCGAATGTATGGCACGGCGTTTAAATTCAGGTGTAACTGTTTTGTGAAAGCGGTTTTTGTCATGTGCAGATCAAGAGTGCCGGGTGATGACTGACGGTGCTCGATGGACTGCATCGGCAGGTGCAGCATGACTTCTTTATTTTTTTTGTTTGCCAGCCGTGCCAGAGTTTTTGCATGGCTGGTTTCGGGCAGAATGGCGATGGTCAGAGAGGCGGGAAGGTTGATGACTTCCTGCCCATGCTTAAGATTGTTGCCAACATCGTCAATGATAATGCTGGCAAATTTTTCTGCGTGTACAGGCGTTTTGGCCAGTATCAGAAAGAGGAAGGTGACGCTGGTTTTTCGAAAATGTCTGACCACGTATTTAACGTCCCTGTTAAATAATGGCTGTAGAGAAAAGCGGCTTGATCAAGAGTCCGCTAAGATTTGTTTAATATGTTCAGACCTTTTAATAACAGCAGCGCTTCAAACAGCTGGAAGTCTTCCGATGCTCTGATATGCGGTCTTTCTTCTTCGGCCTTTTTACCTTCTTCTTCGGCTTTTCTGATCGCTTCCTGTGACTTGGTCGGGTTGCTGATACTGCCGGTTAAGTCAGATTCCTTGATGTGCAGAGATTTATCCATTTTTGAATCTTTGATGTCATAACGATCAAGGAGGATATCCGGGGTGATGCCTTCGCCCTGGATGGAGCGGCCTTTCGGGGTAAAGTAACGGGCTGTGGTAATTTTGACGGCACCGCCGCTACGTAACTCCTGAATGGTCTGTACTGAGCCTTTACCAAAGGATTTACTACCCATGATGACAGCGCGGTGATGATCCTGTAAAGCGCCGGCAACGATTTCTGAGGCAGAGGCCGAGCCACCATTAATTAACACGACCACGGGTGAGCCGTTCATAATGTCACCGGGTTTTGCGTTAAATTCAAAATCAGAATTGGCGATACGACCCTGGGTGTATACCAGCTTGCCTTCGTTGATGAAGGCATCGGAAACATCCGCTGCTGCGCTTAACACGCCACCGGGATTGTTGCGTAAATCGAGCACCAGACCTTTTAATTCGCTCTTGTTCTCTTTTTTCAGATTGCTTAATTCGTTGACCAGGTCACGAGCTGTTTTTGACTGGAAGTTACTGATGCGGATGTAACCATAACCCGGTTCAAGGATGCGGCTTTTGACGCTTTGTACAGAGATGATGTCACGGGTAACGGTAAACGGCAGCGGTCTGTCAGCGCCTTCGCGGATTACGGTTAATTTAATATCAGTGCCGGGTTCGCCACGCATGACCTTGACGGCATCGTTCAGCGTCATGCCTTTGACGGATTTGCCGTCGAGACGAATGATCAGGTCGCCTGATTGCAGGCCGGCGCGAAATGCGGGAGTATCATCAATTGGCGAGATCACTTTGACAAAGCCGTCCTCCATGCCTACCTGAATGCCGAGGCCGCCGAATTTACCGGTGGTGCCGATTTTCAGCTCTTTGTATTCCTCGGAATTTAAATAAGTGGAGTGAGGATCAAGGCCGGACAGCATGCCGCGAATAGCATTTTCCAGCAGTGTTTTGTCGTCAACATCTTCCACATAATCGGTTTTAATCCGGGCAAAAATATCAGAGAAATTGCGTAATTCGTTTAGTGGAAGGCTGGGAGCTTCTGCTGCTTTTTTCTCGGCCAGTACGCTGCTGGTCAGCGATACTGAAACACCAACAAAAATACCAAAGACCAGAACCAGAACGGTCTTGTATTGCTTACTCATAAATAACTCCGGTAAATACCACTTTGAATTGCTAAGGATTTGTATTTGAAGATTGGTTCATAACAAATCGACGAATACGTAAATGATAGTGCTTAGAGAGTATTAATGCCAGTATGTTCCATGATTATTCTTCATCATGGCTTTACAGTGGCGGGCTGCTGGAGGTGTGTCGGGCTTTGCTTGAGCACCATTTTGCCGGGTTGACCGGTTTGCCGCGAGAGCGAATTTCAAAATAAATGCCGCTGACGGGTTGTCCGCCGCTGTCGCCGGCTGTAGCAATGACTTCGCCAGCCTGTACCCAGTCGCCGGTTTGTTTGAACAATGATTCACTCTGGCCGTACAGGCTCATATAACCATCGCCGTGGTCGATGATGGTGATAAAACCAAAGCCCTGCAACCAGTCGGAGAAAGCAACGCGACCATGACTGACCACACGCACCGGTGTGCCAAGTTCGGTTTTGATCAGTATGCCGTTCCATTTCAGGTCGCCGGTATTTTTTGACTGGCCAAATTTATTCATAAAACGGCCTTTGACCGGCCAGGGTAACTTGCCTTTCTGTGAGAGGAAGGGCTGATTTTCAGACGGGCTGGTGGGGATGTCGGCGAGTAATTCACCCAGTGATTTGAGCAGATTTTCGATACGGCTGCGGCTGTTTTCCAGGCTGCTTAATGTGGTTTCCTGGTTTTTAATTTTTTTGCTGAGCTCAGCGAGTAACTGTTTACGCTGAAAACGCTGTTTCTGGCGCTGTCGCTTTTTTTCTTTTTGGGTTTTTAATAATTGATGTTGGGCTGCCAGTGTTTGCTTGAGTTTGGATTCGGTTTGTTTTTTGAGCTCGAGGGTGCTTAAAAAATCACTGATCTGTTGTTGTCGTGCTCGGTTCAGATAGTTGAAGTACATCTGGGTTCTTCCGGCCTGTGCGGGATCTTGCTGATTTAGCAGCATTTTGAGGTTTTGCTGGTGGCCCATGCTGTAAGCCAAGCGGATCTGCTCGGCGAGGATGGTGCGCTGCTCGGCCAGCTGCCGGTTGAGCTGGCTTAATTCATGCTTCAGTTTTTTTTCCTGTTGGCGGCTGCTGTTTATATTTTGCTCCAGGTTTTTGAGTTTTCTTGAGGTTTTGCTTATTTCCAGATCCAGGTTTTTGAGCTCTGTTATAACGTGGCTGCGCTGTTTTTTGCTGCCTTTCAGGTGCTGGTGTATTTTGGCGATACTCTTCTGTAGCCTGGTCAGTTTGTCCTGATAATGCGACATATCTTCATTTTTTGAAGCATAAACAGGATTAAAGCTAAAAAAAAGACATAAAAACAAGAATGTAGAAAAAATAGTGCGTAATTTAGTACGGCGGGTTAAGAGTTTGATTCTAAGCATTTCGCTATGTGTAACCGAGAAAGAGTATAGAGTAAAAAATATTTACGAAGTTTTCAGGATTTTGCTGTTTCAATTCAAAAAAAAGTGTATTAATGTATGCTTTATTAATTATATTATTAAGCTGTTTCAGACAGCAGCAACATTTCTTTTGAGGTTACACCATGGCAATAAGTCCCAATGATCCTGATTTAATGACACGCGAAGAAGATATCAGTCGTGCATCTCGTTCACTAAAAGCTATGTCGCATCCTTTGCGATTAAAAATACTTTGTACCCTGGGTGACCAGGAAGTGAGTGTACAGGATATTGTTGAAGCCGTGGGTACCTCACAAAGCAACATCTCCCAGCATCTTGCCATCCTGCGTGACAAAGGCATACTGGCTTCCAGAAAAGATGCAAACAAAGTGTATTACCGTGTTGGTGATACCCGCACTTTGCGTTTGATTGGAATGATGCAGGAAGTTTTCTGCTCAGCAGGCCCGGGACATCCGATTGCCTGAATAAACACTGCGGACAAACGACGGATATGCTCCAGACGGTCTGGACTGGTATTCGATAAGCTGAATTTCCCTTGCCAGAAGGCGCGCTGTCCGGCGTTATACTATATAATCACCGCTTAATATTGGCCTTTTACTCTTGCCGCCTGCTCTCAGGCTTCACAGGTTGTCGTTATGATGGAGCAACTCTCCGAATTTATACTTAATAATCTTTTATTGTTCGCCGCATTATTTGTGGTAATGGTCATGTTGATTCGCTCCGAGCTGGATCATCAGGCGAATAAAGACTTGCAGCTATCCCCTGCCAAAGCGATCCGTTTAATGAATAATCACAGCAACATTCTGGTGCTCGATGTGCGAACGCCGGCGGATTATAAAAAGGGCCACATCAAGGGTGCGAAAAACGTGCCCTTGAGTGATCTGGCGACCAGTGTTGATAAACTGGCTGATGATAAAAGTCGCCCTATACTGGTTTACTGTAATTCAGGTACAACGGTTGTGCGTGCTATCAAATTATTGAAAAAAGCCGGCTTTGAAAATGTTAACAATCTGGAAGGTGGCATCGCAGCCTGGAAAGAAGCCAATATGCCGCTGTCGAAAAAATAATCTATTTAACTATTTAATTTTGGGAAAAAATCATGAGCGAAGAAAATCAGCAGTTTGCGATTCAGAAAATTTATCTGAAAGATGTTTCATTTGAATCACCGAATGCACCGCAGGCTTTTATGAGCGGCGACTGGCAGCCACAGATTAACGTGCAGATTAACAGCTCGAACCAGCAGGTTGCGGATGACACTTATGAAGTGGTGCTGGATATTACCGTGACTGCCCAGCAGGATGACAAAACCGCGTTTTTAGCTGAGGTAAAACAGGCGGGTATTTTCACTATCGCCGGTTTTTCACAGGAAAATATGGGCGGCATGGTTGGTGCCTTTTGCCCGGAAACACTTTTCCCGTTTGCCAGAGAAGCCGTTTCTGAACTGGTTTCCAAGGGTGGCTTTCCACAGTTGCTGCTGGCTCCGGTGAACTTCAACGCACTTTACGCGCAGCAGGCGCAACAGCAAGCGGCGCCGTCTGAAGAAGAAACCGCGCACTAGGTTTCACTGATGGCTGTCGTTGACCAAACGCATCCCATCGTTGTGCTCGGCGCGGGTTCCTGGGGAACCGCGCTGGCGATGCACCTGGCCGGTTCCGGCCACAACGTACTGTTGTGGGGCAATGAGCCGGAACATATACAACTGTTAGCCGAGCAGCGCTGTAATCAGCAATATCTGCCAGATGTACCGTTTCCTGATTTGTTGCAGGTCACCGCTGATCTGGAGCAGGCGCTGGCTTCGCCGGCGTGGATTTTAATCGCCATTCCCAGTCATGCCTACCGCCCTTTCCTGAAAAAAAATGCGTCGCTGTTTAAAGCTGGTATCGGCATTGCCTGGGCCAGCAAAGGCCTGGAAAATGGCAGCGGCAAATTGATCCACCAGGTGGTGGCCGAAGAATTGCCGCATTGCAAACTGACAGCTGTCATGTCCGGCCCCACATTTGCCGGTGAAGTTGCACGCAATCTGCCGACTTCGATTACCGTGGCTTCTGAATCCGAGTCTTTTTCCCGGCAGCTGACGGATGATCTGCACAGCGGTTGTTTTCGCGTTTATCGAAGTCATGATCTTGTCGGTGTCGAACTTGGCGGTGCGTTAAAAAATGTGCTGGCAATTGCTGCCGGTGCTGCTGATGGTCTGGGTTTTGGTGCCAATACCCGCGCTGCATTGATTACGCGCGGCCTGGCCGAGATGATGCGTCTGGGTGAAGCCATGGGCGGCAAGCGGGAAACCTTCATGGGGCTGGCGGGCGTAGGTGATTTGATTCTTACCTGCACCGATAACCAGTCGCGCAATCGTCGCACCGGTTTGTTATTGGCGCAGGGAAAATCCCTGGAGCAGGTACACGAAGAAATCGGGCAGGCTATCGAGGGCATTAAAACCGCCAGAGAAGTGGTGCGCCTAGCGCAGCAGCATGATGTTGAAGTGCCGATCAGTGAGCAGGTGTATCGTGTGTTATACGAAAATTGTCCGATTAAAGATGCCGTGCATACCTTGCTTAGTCGCAAGTCATCGCAGGAAATCATCTAGTTTAAAATTTGCCGGGCTGCACAACGCGCGCCTCGCACAGTTTTCAGCCATTTATAAAAAATCAGAAAACTGATTCTGCCGTAGCGCTTCGTAGACCACAATCGCGACCGTGTTTGACAGATTCAGGCTGCGGCTGTGTTCGCGCATCGGCAGGCGCAGCACGTGTCCCTCATCCAGCGAATTCAGATAATCATCCGGCAGTCCCCGGGTCTCGGGGCCAAACACAAGATAGTCTCCGGCTTTAAAATTTGTCTGGTGGTAATGTTTCCGGCCTTTGGTCGACAGCGCATATACGGCCTGTGCAGGTTTTAGCTGATCGATACTGCTATAGGTTTTTACGTCAGCCCATTCGTGATAATCCAGGCCGGCGCGTCTTAGCTGTTTGTCTTCCAGCTTAAAACCCAGAGGCTCAATCAGATGCAACTGGCAACCGGTGTTGGCGCACAGGCGGATAATGTTGCCGGTGTTGGGCGGGATTTCAGGCTGGTAAAGTACGATGTTAAACATGTGGCTATTTAACCATGCCTTTGTTGAGGCGCATCATAAAAATTTAGACTGTTTGTATAAAACATGGTCACATTTCTGCTATATATGTGGGTGAATAAGCATCTTAAGGTTTTTGGGGAAATCGATGCCAGAGAATCAACAACAAAATATTTTGGAAAATGCCGTCGCGCCGTTATCAGCGGCCAGCTTATTGCTGGTTGACGATGACCCGCTAATACTCGAGGGCCTGGGTTTTATGTTGCGCAAGCAATATACCATGCTGATGGCGGAGACGCGTCAGCAGGCACTGGAAAAAATTCATCAGGCTGATGAACTGCCCAGCCTGGCATTGATCGATCTGGGGCTGCCGCCCTACCCGCATAAGCCGGATGAAGGTTTTGCACTGATCCGTGAACTGCTCTCATTGCAGCCCAACATGAAAGTGCTGGTTTTATCCGGTCAGGACAACGATGTAAACATCCAGCACGCACTGACCATTGGTGCGGTGGATTTTATTGCCAAGCCGGCCGAGCCGGAACTATTGCTGGCACGTTTGCAACATCATCAGCGTTTATATGAAATCGACCAGCGTCGCGATTCAGAAAAAACCGTTTCCATAGTCGGTGACAGCGTTGCTATGCAAATGGTGAATAATCAGATCGCGCAGTTTGCGGACTCTCCGTTCCCGGTTTTGATTGAAGGAGCTTCTGGTACCGGAAAAGAACTGGTGGCCAGAGCCCTGCATGAAAACAGCAAGCGCAACGCCGAGCCGTATCTGGCGATTAACTGCGCTGCCATTGCACCGGATCTGCTGGAAGCGCAGTTATTCGGCCATGCCAAAGGCGCGTTTACCGGTGCCACGCAGGAGCATAGAGGTTTTTTTATCGAGGTTGGTAAAGGCACCCTGTTGCTTGATGAGATTGGCGAGCTGCCGATGGCCTTGCAGGGCAAGCTGCTAAGAGTGATTGAAAGCGGCGAGTTTTATCGTATTGGTGAGACGCGTGAGCTGCATTCGCAGGCAAGAATTATCGCGGCCACCAATAAAGTTCTAAGAGATGAAGTAAGAAATGAACGTTTCAGAAATGATTTATATCACCGCCTGAGCATCCTGAACATCCAGCTGCCGGCACTAAACCTTCGCGGTGATGATGTGTTCTTGCTGTTGAACACCTTTATGGAATCCTATGCAGATACCATCTCGCCATTTGTGCTGGACGATGGTGCGCGCGAATTATGGCGGCAGTATGATTATCCCGGCAACGTGCGCGAGCTGAGAAATATTGTTATCCGCCTGGGTACAAAATACCCCGGCCAGAGCGTCAACAAAATACAGTTATGCGCCGAATTTGAAACACAGCTGTCGGCCAATGCACTGGCAGAGAATGCCACGGCGGTCAGTGATGAAAAGATTGCCCAGGAAATTCGCGCCGATGAATTCGATCTTGATAAGCTACTGGATGAAATTGAAAGTCGCAGTATTCGTATTGCGCTGGAAATGAACGATAACAACGTCAGCAAAGCGGCAAAAGCATTAAAGATTAACCGCACAACATTATACAGTCGAGTGCAAAAGCTGGGATCACACTAGATGTACCAGCAGCACTTCGGTCTGAACCGGCCACCGTTTAAAATCACGCCGGATACCAGCCTGTTTTTTGAAGGCAATCAGCGTGGCGCGGCGTTAGACGCATTGCTGTACGCTATTCATAGTGGCGAAGGTATCATCAAGGTGGTCGGTGAAGTGGGCAGCGGCAAGACCATGTTGTGCCGCATGCTCGAAGTACGCCTGTCGAATGATGTCGATGTCATTTATATCGCCAACCCCAGTTTGTCACCGGATAATATCCTGCACGTTATTGCGCATGAGTTAAATCTCGATGTAAACAACGAGATGAGCAAGGTCGATGTGATGCAGCAGATACAGACGCATCTGCTGAAAAAACATGCCAGTAATCGACAGGTAGTGCTGTTTGTTGAAGAAGCGCAGAGCATGCCGATTGAAACGCTGGAAGAAATTCGCCTGCTGAGTAATCTGGAAACCGATCAGAATAAATTATTGCAGATGGTGTTGTTCGGCCAGCCTGAGCTGGATGAAAAATTGTCGCAGCCGCATATCCGTCAGTTAAAAGAGCGCATTACACACAGTTTTAACCTGTCGCCGTTTCCACCGGACGATACTTTAAAATACCTGAACTTTCGTTTGCGAGCGGTCGGTTATACCGGCCCTGATGTGTTTAATAAAAAAACCGCCGGTGTTGTAAAAAAATATTCTGACGGCCTCACCCGGCGCATTAATATTCTGGCGGACAAATCTTTGCTGGCGGCTTTTTCCGAGGGCAGCCACACGGTCACTGTTTCACACGTTAAGTCAGCGGCCAGAGATAGCGAGTTTAAAAAAGAATTTGAAGGAAAAAAAATCGTCATGATTTCAGCGGGCGGTTTATTGATTGCAGGTGTTCTGATTGCCGGTATTTATATCGGAAAACAGGAGGCCGGTAAACCCGCGCCGCTTAAAGCTGAGGCACCGGTGCTTGCACCAGAAGTTGAATCACCCGCGCATGCGAGCAGCATCGAGCCGCCGGTTATTGAGAAGCAGGAGGCTGTTGCAGAAAGCGCTCCAGGAAGCACTCCAGGAAGCACTCCAGGAAGCGCCTCAGAAAGTGCTCCGGGAAGTTTAAACGAGCGCATTCAGCAGACACAAAAGTGGTTGCTGAATGCCGCTGATAATCATTACAGTATTCAATTATTTATGGCGCGGACAAGTGATGCGGATAAAGTTGAAGCTTTTCTTAATGATGTGCCTGAAACGCTTGATTTTACAAAGATTTACATCTATGAAACAGTAATAAACGGGCGTGCGTGGTACAGCGTTTTGTACAGTGACTTCGCCACGCAGGATGAGGCCATTGCCAAGCTGGATGCGCTGCCTGCTTCGCTGAAAGCAAGTGACCCCTATTTGCGTCGCGTCAGCGCGATAAAAAAAGATGCCGCTTCATAGCTGATGCTGAGTAAGATAAGCACTGGCAATTAATTAAGGGATTAATTGCGTTGATCGACTGGTTAAATAATGAGACTAAAAAATATAAAAAATCGCGCTTTACAAAGCGGCATTACTCTCGTAATGGCGGTTGCTGTTGTAGGCTGTGGCGCAACAAACCCACCGACAATTTCTGACGGGCACATTAAATCAACATCAGAGGAAAAAACGGCTGCAAAAGCCTTAATTCCACAACCGGTTACGCAGGTGCCAGCGCTGCCGCGCCCTGGTCAGCGTGAAAAACTGGAAACCTACACGGTTGTTGTTAACCAGGTGCCAATCCGCGAACTGTTGTTTTCCATGGCCAGAGACGCTGACCTGAACCTTGATATTGATAATGACATCAGTGGCAAGATCACCATGAATGCTATCGACCAGACGCTGCCAAAAATACTGGATCGTATAGAGTCGCAGTCAGGCATTATCTATGTTCTCGAAGGCGATACCCTGAAAGTAAAAGCAGACAAACCTTATCTGCATACTTATAACATTAATTATTTGAATATCAGCCGTACCAGTACCGGCAAGGTCAGCGTGTCGACAGAAATTGGCGCTACCAGCTCCGGCATAAAAACCGGCAGTAGTGGTGGCAGTGCTAGCGGTAGTAGTAAGGGCGGCAAAAACAAGGCTAATTCAGATATCAAAAATGAAAGCATTAATGAATTCTGGACCACCATGACCTTGAACATCGGCGGCATACTGGAGCAGGAAATAAAGGCCAGCTCGGGTAAGCGCATGAACACGGGCAATAACATCATCGTCAATCGTGAAAGCGGCATTATTGCCGTGCGTGCTACGGCAAAACAGCACAGGTCGATTAAAAAGTTTATTGATCGGGTTGTTGGTAGTGCACAGCGGCAGGTGTTGATTGAAGTAACAATTGCCGAGGTCCAACTGAGTGATAACTATCAGGCTGGTATTGACTGGTCGCTGGTCAGCGAAACCTCCGGTTCAGTATTAACCAAAGGCGGCATACAGGATGTCATTGGAGGTAGTCTGGGTGGTGCGCCGGTCTTTCAGCTGGCCACTTCAGGCAAAATAAATGGCAACCCTTTAAATATTACATTGAAGGCACTGGAAACTTTTGGCGATGTTAAAGTTCTGTCGAGCCCAAAAGTGATGACCCTGAATAACCAGACGGCCATCTTGAAAGTGGTTGATAACGAGGTTTATTTCACCACCGATGTTGAACTTGATTCAGGCACGGTAAACCAGAAGTCGCAGCTTGCAGTGGATACCACGGTAAACACCGTGCCGGTTGGTATTGTCATGTCGGTTACGCCTTACATCGATAAAGATGAAACCGTTACATTAAATATACGACCAACCATTTCAAGAATTATCCGCTTTGTTAATGATCCCAACCCCTTGCTTGCACAGGAAAATGTGGTCAGTCAGATACCGGTATTACAGGTTCGTGAAATTGAAACCATGTTGAAGGTCAACGACAGTGATACAGCGGTTATTGGCGGCTTGATGCAGGATCAGATTAATAAAGAAAATCGTGGTGTGCCGATTCTGTCCAGCCTCCCGTTACTGGGCACGCTGTTTTCCTACACTGAAGAAAAATTCATTAAATCGGAGCTGGTTATTTTTATCCGCCCTGTGGTCATTCAGAAGGCCAGTCTTGATGGTGACCTGGCTGATTACAAACAATATTTGCTGGAAGATATTCGTCAGGAAACCTCGGATAAACTTGCTAACTAACAGGCTGGCTGGTAACGATCATGAGTTTATTACTGGATGCCCTTAAAAAAGCCGCTGACGATAAGAAAAAAATATCGCAGGGAGAAGTGGCCGAACCGGCATCAGCCGAGAATGCTGCAGCGGATGAAGCCATCATTGAAGAGGCTGTGGCAGCAACAGATGAATTAACCCTGGATCCTGTTGAGCCTGAAAAGACCGGTGATAGCGAAGCTGCTGCAGAGGAAATGAAGCTTGCGCCGGAGATGGAAGAGCCGCCGGCAGAACAAAATAAAAACGCCAGCGAGGCAAATGCTACAAATTACACAGTATCTGATGAAGCGCTGTCGATGCTCATCTATAAAACCAATCGTGATGTAAAACGCAGCCGTCGTCTTATGTTTGTCAGCGTGTTTGTCGTCAGTTTGCTGGTGCTGGTTTCTGGTGGTGTTTATTATTACATGGAGATGCAGACAGAAATAGCCGCGCTGGACCGTAAACACCGTATTGCCATGCAGTCGATGGAACTGAAAACCAGTAAAGAAAAAACACCGGATAACTCTAAAATTATTCGTAACCTGGTTGGTGAGTCTGATCTCAACGACAAGGTTGAATATGCCAAAAAGCAGATGGCCGAACAGAAAAACACACAACAGAAAAAACTGCGCCCGCAGGCGGCCGTCATAAATACACAAAAATCCGATGCCCTGGCTGCCGGAGTGTCTTTCAAAAAAACCAGTAAAGCTGACCCGGTTACTGAAAACCTGGAGCAGGCATGGCAGGCATATGAAGCCGCGCAATACCCGCGTGCGAAAAAACTGTATAAAGAAGTTCTGGCGATAGAAAAAAATAACAGGGATGCGCTGCTCGGACTGGGTGCTATTGCGGTTATCGAAAAAGACAGTCGTGCGGCAAAAGAAATTTATATCACACTGTTAGAACATGATCCGCGTGATCCAATTGCTATCGCTGCGTTGGCAAGCTTGCGAAATAATACCGTAGCAACAGAAACCGATGAAAAATATCTGCTAAACATGTTGCAGAAAAACCCTGATGATGCGCACCTGATTTTTGCATTGGGCAATGTTTATGCACAGCAGGGCAAATGGAAATCAGCGCAGCAGTCTTATTTTAAAGCCTGGCAGCGCGATGCTGAAAATGCTGATTATATTTTCAATCTGGCGGTAAGTATGGATCAGCTGGGCAAATCAGAACAGGCTATCAGGTTTTATCAGGACAGCCTGAATAAGTCAGCAAATAAACAGATTGCTTTTTCACGTGAAGCCGTGCAAAAGCGCATCAACGAATTAACCGGGTTGTAGCATAATGAACGCGCCAACAGTTGTTGATGTAAAAGGAAAACTGGGGCAGCAGTTGCTGTCGAAAGGCCTGATCACTATTGATCAGCTCGACATTGGCCTGACGGAACAAAAGAAAACCGGTCGCCTGCTGGGTGAGGTGCTGGTTGGTCTGGGCTTTGTTTCCGAATCCATCATGCGTGATGTTTTAAGTCAGGTGCTGGGCATCGCCAGTGTTGACCTGTCCAGCGTGGTGCCTGATATGGCGGCACTGGGTTTTATTGAAAAAGAAATTGCCGAGCGTTACATCATCGTGCCGGTAAGTTTTGATGATGAAAATCAGCGATTAAAAATCGCGATGAAAAATGCTTCCGATCTGATGATTCTTGATCGCGTGCACGCTCTGGTTGGTCGAAAAATTGAACTGGAGCCGATGGTTGCAGGTGAAGGTGAAATCAAAAAAGCCATCGACCAGTTTTATGGTTACGAGCTGTCGGTCGATGGCATCCTGCACGAAATTGAAACCGGTGAGATCGATTATCGCAGCCTGGAAGCCACCGAAGATGAATACAGTCAGCCGCTGGTAAGACTGGTCGATGCGATTCTGGCTGACGCAGTAAAACGTGAAGCATCGGATATTCACTTTGAACCGGAAGAAGGTTTTCTGCGCCTGCGTTATCGCATCGATGGCGTATTAAGGCAGATTCGCAGTCTGCACAAAGATTACTGGTCGGCCATTGTGGTGCGACTGAAAGTCATGTGTTTGATGAATATTGCTGAAACGCGCATTCCGCAGGATGGCCGTTTAAGTCTGCAGGTGCAGGGGCATCGTGTGGACTTTCGGGTTTCGGCACAACCAACCACGCACGGTGAAAATATCGTGTTACGTGTGCTCGACCGCGCTAAAGGCATTGTGCCGATGGATGAGCTGGGTGTACACGAAGACACGCTGAACGAACTGAAAATGATGATGGCCAGACCCGAAGGCATCATCCTGGTTACCGGCCCGACCGGTAGCGGCAAAACCACGACCTTATATTCCCTGTTGAATTATGTGAAATCAGAACAGGTCAACATCATGACACTGGAAGACCCGGTGGAATATCCAATGGACATGATTCGGCAGACTTCGGTAAACGAAGTCGCGCTCATGGATTTTGCCAATGGCATTCGTTCCATGATGCGTCAGGATCCGGACATTATTCTGGTTGGTGAAATACGCGACGAAGATACGGCGGACATGGCATTCCGCGCTGCCATGACTGGTCACCAGGTTTTATCCACCCTGCATACCAATTCGGCCATCGGCACTTTTCCACGGTTGCTGGATATCGGCGTGTTGCCCGACATCATGACCGGCAACATCATTGGTGTGATCAGTCAACGTCTGATTCGCCTGCTGTGTCCGCACTGCAAGGTAGAAAGTCAGCCCGATGAAATCGAAAGTAAACTGCTGGACCTGGAAGTCGAAAGTTCGGCGCACAAAATTTATGAAGCCGGTGGTTGCGAGAAATGTGATAACACCGGTTACAAAGGACGTGTTGCTATCATTGAAGCTTTGCGTATCAACAACGAGCTGGATGAGCAGATTGCAAAACGTGCAACACTGGGTGAACTAAAGGCAACAGCAAAATCAACCGGCTATAAAACACTGGCAGATGATGCTATTCGTTGTGTGCTGGAAGGTCGAACCTCGTTGACTGAGGTGTCACGGGTCATCGATTTAACGCAGCGTTTAATCTGAGACAGGTAAGTATACAGTGCCGGATTATAAATTCAGAACAATTGATGCCACAGGAAAAATTCGCAACGACACCATGGTTGCGAGTAACCCGATGGAGCTGGAAAAGCGCCTGGGCAGCATGGGTTTTGATCTGCTGAGCTACAAGGAACAGAGTAAAGCGGCGAAACATGCTTTTCGCAGCAAGAGCATTAGCCGCCGCGAGCTGATCAACTTTACTTTTCATATCGAGCAGTTAATAAAATCCGGCGTACCGCTGATCGACAGCCTGAAAGATATTCGTGACAGCATCGACTACAGCCATTTTACGGATGTTCTGCAAACCGTCATCGATGATATTGAAGGTGGTAAAACGCTGTCGCTGGCACTGGCCGAGCACCCTGCAATTTTTGATAATGTTTATGTTACGCTGGTGCGTGTTGGTGAAGAAACCGGGCAGCTTGCCGTGGTATTAAAAGACCTTGCCGAAACAATTCGCTGGCAGGATGAGCTGGTATCGCAGACAAAAAAAATCATGATCTATCCAGTCATCGTTTCTGTCATCGTTTTAATGGTGGTGTCGTTTTTGATGATTTATCTGATGCCGCAGTTACTGCCTTTTATAAAAAACATCGGCTCTGAAATTCCGATGCATACACAGATTCTTATCGACGTGTCAGAAGTGTTTGTTAAATACTGGTATCTGATTTTCAGTGCACCAGTCGTGTTTTATTTTATATTAAAGATCGCTGCAAAAAAAAATCACAAGGTAAGATATTTTCTTGATGGACTGAAATTAAAGCTGTGGATATTCGGCCCGTTGATGACCAAAATAAAACTGGCGCGTTTTGCAAATTACTTCGCCATGATGTACAGCTCGGGCATTACCGTGCTTGATGCCCTTAAAATTTCCGAGATGATGGTAGACAACATGGTGCTGGAAGACTCAATTAATAAAGCACGTATCAGTATTTCAGAGGGAGTCATCATCAGTAAAAGTTTTGAAGCGGTCGGCGTTTTCCCTTCGATGATTGTGCGCATGTTAAAAGTCGGTGAAGACACCGGTGCCATGGATGAGGCTTTGCTGAACGTCAGCTATTTTTATGATCGTGAAGTAAAAGAATCCATCGATAAAATTGAACCGACCATTCTGCCGATATTAACCGTGGTACTGGGCGGCATTATGATGTGGATAATGATGGCGGTGCTTGGCCCGGTTTATGATGCGGTGGCCGGGGTGAAAATATAATGAAACGATTGTTTTATTTTACCGGCTATCGTTTAAGTGTGTTGCACTGGAAAGGCCGGCGGCTGGTGGGCAGCAGTTCTTTTGAACCGACCGAGTCCGGGCTGGAGAAGTTTCGCAGTTATCTGTCGAAGACAGAAAAATTACCGGGAAAGTTTCTGGTTGATGTTATTGAAGAGGATTTCAGAAATGAAAAAATTCCTCACGTTGGTAGCAAGGATAGAAAAGCCGTTATCAACCGGCTGGTGGATCGTTTTTATCGCTCCAGCAAAAATTACAGTTACAGCGAAGTAATCGGCAGAGAAAAAACCGGTAGAAAAGATGATATTGTTTTACTGGGCGCAATGACAAATCCGCAGTTAATCCAGCCGTGGATAACCATTCTTGATGAATGTGAGGTGCCGTTGTCAGGTATCTGGACCTTGCCTCTGGTCAGCAGAAGTTTGCTAAAAACTATCAGGGCAACATCGGGTGTGGTGCTGCTGGTCAGCCAGCAGGTAAACAGCAACGTCAGGCAGACACTGTTCCGCGATGGCAAGCTGGTTTCCAGCCGGCAGTCGATAGTCAATCAGGATATTAATGACATCTCCGGCATCGGTGAGCTGGCGGCACCGGAAGTGAAACGTACCATAGAGTTTCTGCGTGCGCAGGGGTTGATCGGCTCCGGTGAGGTTGTAAATTTACACATCCTTGGTAGTGAAGAGCAGTTAATATCATTACAGCAGTGGTTTAAAGCCACAGACCAACAGACAGTAAGTATCCACCCTATTGCCGAGGTGCAAAAAAAGCTGGGGCTGAAAGATGTTGGTGAAAAATTTTCTGACAGCATCTTCGCCTGGCTTTGTGTGCAGCAGGGTCTGTCTGCCAGTCATTACGGCGAAGCCGGCACGTTCAGCCGTTACAAGAATAAACTTGCCGCCACGGCTTTATATGTTGCCAGCCTGCTGGTTATTATTGTCGGTGTATTGCTTGCCGAGTCGAATGTTTCCCGTGCTATCGAATATGAAAAATCCATCAATCTTCTGAAGCAGCAGGAAAACAGTTATAAGGAACTTTACTCAAAAAAATTCAAGGCTTTTGAAGCTGTTTTTGAAAATGCAGGCGTGATGAATTCTGCCGTTGAACTGGCCGAGCGAATCAAGCGTAACAGCGCAACATCACCGCTGGATTTCATGATCAGTTTAAGTGAGGTGCTAAGCCAGCATAAAGCCAGCGATCTGAGTATTGACAGGATTGAGTGGCGTGCGATTAATATTAATGAGAAAAATCACAAAATACAAAAAGCGAATTTTACCGGCAAGCTTCCGGTGAAACATGATGCAATTGTTACCGGCCGTATCGCCATTCCGGAAAACAATTATCGTGAGTCGGTTGATCATATACAGAATATTATTGAGTTGCTCAAAGCCAGTCCGCGTATTGAGCGGGTTGAGGCTCTGGTTATGCCGGTTGATTTGCGCTCTGAAAGCAAATTTTCGACTGAATCAGGCGTTAATATAACGCGCCAGGTAAAAGAAGAAACCTCCGGTGTGTTTTCACTGAGAATTATTATGAAGGCTCCCGGCCATGTTTAATAATATCTCACCCGTATTGATACGTGCATTAGGTGTGTTTGGCATCGTGTTTATCGCCGGCGTTGTTGTGGTTACGATCTCACAGGTATACATGGATGATATCTATCAGGATCAGCGGGCAGCGCAGCGCGAGATGCGAAAGTGGCAGGCGAAAATAAACAGTTCTGTGGAAAACAACCAGATCATTGATGAGTTTGAAAGTAACTTTTTAAAACTGGTAAACCAGGGCGTGGTCGGTGCGGAAGATCGCCTTAGCTGGTTTGAGACAATACAGAACACGGCGAAAAGACGCGGCATGCCTTCGGTTAAATACAGCATCTCGACGCAGACAGCACTGGATGAAAAAAATATAAAGCGTGAATATCGTGGCATTGATGTGTTTAAAAGTGTGATGACGCTGGACATAAAAATGGCGCACGAAGGTGATCTTTTTGCGTTGCTGAATGATCTGGAAAAAGCTGATGGTCTGTTCGCGGTTGATCGCTGTGATATAGAAAAGATGAACCGGAAAATAGTGGATACGGAAAATATTATGAAAGCTTATTGTGAGCTGGGCTGGTATACCTTCCGTAGTACGAAAGCAAACAGGGGGCGTAAGAATGCGCGTTAAAATGTTACAGGTGATGCTGGCCGGCGGGCTGTTTTTTGTTCTGGGTAGTGCTTCTGTTCAGGCGGCTTATGATGCTGCCAGTCTGAAAAAACTGTTTACCGACAAAAACCAGCGCGCTCAGATTGATGCTGCACGTTCGGGCGGTTTTTCGGGTATCGAGCAAAAGCAGACCAGAAAAATAAAAGTCTCCGGTTATATCACGCGCAGTGATGGTAAAAGTGTTGTCTGGGTTAACAATAAAAACACGCTGGAAAATTCACGCATTGGTGATGTCAGGGTTCACCAGTCAAGCATCGGTAAAAATAAAAAAGTAACCATTAGTGTTGATAATAAAACCACAAGATTAAAGCCGGGTGAAACCTGGTATAAAGAGACGGGTAAAATCGTTGATGATCAATAATCAAGCAGGTGGTAAAAAAAAGCAGCAGGGTCTGGCCTTGCTGGTTCTGGTGATTATTATTTTTCTGGCGATGACGACTTATTATTTTTCATCTATCTCGATAGTTGAAATCAAGACAGATAAAGTTGAGCAAACACAGGCGGTGCTCAAACGGGCAAAGCAGGCGCTGCTGGCTTATGCAGTAACAAAATGGTACCAGCCCGGAGAAGGCGGAAAAATGGGGAAGCTGCCCTGCCCGGATTACAATAATAACGGGGTTGATGGTGAGCAGGATGGTAATTGTGGTAATGCATATGCCAATGCCATTGGCTATTTTCCCTGGCGGACGCTGGGTCTGGAAATAGCGAAGGACAGTAGTGGTGCCTGTCTGTTGTATGCCGTGTCGCCGGCTTATAAAACCAGCCCTGCTGCAGCGTTAAACCCCGACAGTTACGGCCAGTTTAGAATCGTCAACAATGCCGGTGCCGTTGTGCAGGGTGCGCTACCGGAAGATCGTCCGGTGGCGGTGATTATTGCACCGGAAGCCGCATTGTCCGGGCAGGCCAGAGAGAATAATCCGGCAATCACCTGTGGTTCTTATTACGGCAATAATATTTTTAACCTGACCGCCGCATATCTTGATAACAACGGCAACACAAATAATGCCGCGATTGATCCGGGCACAGATAATGTGATAGAAAAAATTGTTGCCATGTATGCCGGTTCTGATGAAACAAATAACCCGCTTAATGATCGACTGGTAACAATTAGCCACCGGGAATTATGGGATGCGATGCAGGAAGTGATTACAGGTGCGGCATTTGGTACCCGAATGAGAAACTTAACGGAAGCCATCGCCTTATGTTTTGCAGAGTATGGTGACCATAATGGTGAGCGTTTGCCGATGCCGGCTGCGCTGGATCTGAATGGCGGAGAGTATCGTAAAAATTCAGATTATGATGACAGTGGAAATTTTAATATGAGATTTGCCGGACGATTGCCATACAATGTGTCACGGGCAAATACAGAGATCAATAATGGTGATGACGATAATATTTTCAGTAATGCGTATTGCGATGGCCTGGACCTGCCGAGTACGGGTGTGACAGAAACAATAAATTTTTCGAATGATATGGGTAGCGACCAGGGCGAATATTTTGACCTGTGGTCTAACTGGAAAGATCATTTTTTTTATGCCATCTCAAAAGATCATAACCCCAGTGAATCAACGGCCGGGTGTTCCGGTGACTGCATAAAAGTTGGTGGTTCAACATATGCCGGCGTGGTGTTTTTCTCGGGATTAAAACAGGTCGGGCAGTCGCGTTATGCGCCGCCGTTTGAGGCAGATGATAAAAAGGACGTGGCAAATTATCTTGAGAACAATAATGCCGCAGACTTTCCCGATAATGGTGGTGATGCCGATTACGATATTGTCAGTGGTGGCAGTAACGATGTTATGTTTTGTATAAAATCAGATATGAGTGTAGCTGAGTGCCTGTAACCAAAGTTAAAAGCAGCGCGGGATTCACCCTGATAGAAATTGCCGTGGTACTGGTTATTGTCGGCTTTTTGTTAGGCAGCTTTATTGGTTCCATTACGCAAAGAATAGAAACCTCGCAGCGTGAAAGTACAAAAAAACAGCTCGCAGATATCAAGGTGGCGTTGTTAGGTTTTGCCAGTGCAAAAGGACGTTTGCCGTGTCCGGCAACAACAACGAGTAATGGCTTTGAAGACCCTTTTAATGGCAGCACATTGGTGACACCCTGCACTCTTCAGCATGGCTTTATTCCGGGTAAGTCACTAGGTATCGACGGTGTTTATAATCGTGATAACCTGCTCGTCGATGTCTGGGGCAATCCAATCAGGTATAGCGTGACAACAGACAGTGCAAATGCGTTTACCACGCCGTACACAGCTCCCGGTGCCGGTGGTATAAAAGATGTTGGTATCGCCAACCTGTTTCCGGATCTGGTTATCTGTGGTGCCGATAGCGGTCTGCCGGATGACTGTGATGCCAGTGTTACTACCCTGATTGATAACGCACCGTTTGTTGTGTTGTCTCTGGGGAAAGACGGCAGTGACTTTGTTACGAATATCGCGCCGAATTCAGATCAGGGTGAAAATGCTGGCGAAGCAACGGTGGCGGCGAATGCGGCAGGTGAAAATGTTGCGTATACCGTGGGTTCGGGTAATGCCTTTGTGAGCAAAAGTTATAGTAGCGATGAGGCAGCTGCTGGTCAATTTGATGATTTAATTGTCTGGGAGTCACCTTATATTTTATACAGTCATATGCTGGAGGCAGGACAGCTGCCGTGATAACAGGCTGTTATGTTTTTTGTTTTAAAACAAAACAAACATGTCCCTGTGAAGCATCGTTAATACTTAATTCATAGCCATGATTATTTGCCAGTTCATAACACTGGTACAGACCAATACCAAACCCGTCCTGTGATGAAACAACTTCCCTGAATAACTGGCTGGCTATCTGCGGGTCAATGGCGCTGCCTGTATCAGCAACAGATAACTGTAATTGATTATTGTTGTTTGACAGGGTTACTGAGATTTCAAGATCCGGTTCTCGAATGCGTTTGTTTCTGGCGTTATCAAGCAGGTTCTCCATAACCGTGGTGAAAATATCAACCGGGATTTCGACATCGTTATTGATGTCTGTAGAAAAAGTTATGTGTCTACCGGTGTAACGTATTTGTAACTGACTCCACCAGTGCAGCAAGGAGCCGCTGGAAGTCTGGCTGCTGTCATCGGCTTTTGCCGGGGCGCGTAATTTTTCCAGCGTAGTGTTTAGTCGTTGAGTCAGAATCGGCATTTGTTTTTTCAGCACGTCCATTTTTTCCTGTATTTCGGCATCGTTATCATTGATGATCTG
>WFOC01000088.1 GCA_015488295.1 Gammaproteobacteria bacterium | reverse complement strand
AGGAACACCACGATGATAATGATGATGGCAAAAGCAATCGGGTTAGCCACTTCACGCGCAGCGGTTAATACTGCGCTGGTGCGATTGACCGGCGGCCCCTTACCCAGCTTATGCTGTTCAAGACGTTCAGCCATGATGCGAAAAGCGTTTTCCGTCATCACCACCGCGCCATCAACCATCATACCGATACCGATGGCCAGCCCGGCCAGTGACATCAGGTTGGCGGACAGGCCAACTTCACCCATCATGATAAAAGCAATCAACATCGCCAGCGGCAAAGCGGCGACCACAACGATGGCCGAGCGCAGTTCACCGAGAAACAGAAACAGCACGATAGCGACCAGTATCGAACCTTCGATCAATGCGCGCTCGGCAGTGCCAACGGCTTTCTCAACCAGGTCGGTGCGATCATAAATCGGTCGAATCTGAATATCTTCGGGCAGTGCGGTTGATGCAATTTTTACCTTTTCTTTCACGGCATCCACCACGCTTTTAGCATTCTCGCCAATACGTGACAAGGCCATACCAAGCACCACTTCTTCACCATCGCGGGTAACCGCACCGGTACGCAGTGAAGGAGCCTGTTTGATGTCGGCGACATCACGCAGATATACCGGCACGCCTTCATCAACCTTAATCACGATCTGGCCGATGTCGTCTTCACTTTTCACCAGCCCCAAACCGCGCACCAGATATTGCTCGGAACCCAGATTGATATACTGGCCGCCGACCTGACGGTTGTTGCTTTCAATCGCCTGCATCACCGCTTTGTAATCCAGCTGATATTTGATCAGACGCAGCGGATCGATCACCACCTGGTACTGCCGTTCCTGCCCGCCCCAGGACATAACATCATCGACCCCCGGCGCAGTGCGTAGAATCAGGCGCACACTCCAGTCCTGCCAGGTGCGCAGATCCATGTCGGTCGGCGCAGTCGCAGCATCACTCAGTTTTTCATTATTACGCTCCAGCGTATACCAGAAAACCTGGCCCAGACCGGAGGTATTCGGCCCCATTTCCGGCGTGCCGTAACCTTCAGGAATACGGTCGGCGACTTCCTGCAAACGTTCCATCACCAGACGGCGAGCGAAATAAATATCCATGTCGTCTTCGAAATACACCGAGACATAAGACAGGCCGAACAGCGACACCGAACGAATCTGCTGCACCGCCGGCAAGCCGGCCATGCCCGACTCCACCGGGAAGGTCAGCAGTTGCTCGACATCTTCTGCCGCCAGCCCCGGCGATTCGGTATAGATATTGACCTGCACCGGCGTGACATCGGGGAAGGCATCGATGGGCAGATTCATCACCGCGCGCACGCCGCCAAAAGCGACCACAGCAAAGATGACCAGCACCAGAAATTTATAACGCAGCGAGATTTCGACCAGTTTTTCTAACATGTTATTGCCTCGTTAAACTTTGCAGGAACAGCCTAATGGTCGTCGCCGATCTGCGACTTCAGTACCAGTGATTTGAGCGTGAACACACCTTTGACTGCGATGCGTTCACCTTCGGCCAGGCCGGCGATGATCTCCACCCAGCCGGCGCTATTAAGACCGACCTCGACCGGGTAAGCGGATAACTTGCCATCTTCAAATTTGAACACCGAAGGGCTGCCCTGCATCAGCACCACGGCTCTCTCCGGCACAGCCAGACGTTTTTCACTGGCACTGGTTTCCAGTGCCACCTGCACGTATTCACCCGGATGCAACAGATCGATTTTTTCGCTGACTTCGATGCGCACACCCAGGGTACGGCTGCCGGCATCAAGACGATGGTGCAGCTGCACCACTTTGCCATCGATCCAGTTTTTACCGTCGACACTGATATGTGCGGTGCTGCCAACGCGAATATTTACCGCCTGTTCCGGGCGCAGTTTGGCTTCTACCCAGACCACCGATTCATCGCTGACTTCAAACAACAAACGCCCCGCTTCCACCACTTCACCCAGCATGAATTTATCGAAGATAATGGTGCCATCCTGTGGACTGAGCAGATCAAACTCGCCGGTGGCGCGTGAGGCATCACCGTCATTGATTAACTGTGCGACTTCTTTTTTGCTCATGCCGTAGGCCAGCACCGTGGCATAGGCGCGCTGCCTTGCTACCTGCGCCGAGACATAGCGTTTTTCGGAAACCACCTTGCGGCCCAGTTTTTTTACCCGCTTCCATTCCCGGTCAGCTTCCACCAGCGCCCCCTGCGCTTCGGCCATGGCGACACTGGAAAGCGTTACCAGCTTCTGGTCTTTTTTCACCCGGTCGCCAAGGTAAGCATTACGCGAAACGATCTGCGCAGTGATGCGCGGTGTCACCTGCGCCGAGCGGTACAGATTGATCGCCACTTCACCCGGCGCGTTGACCACGGCGGTTAAAGTGCGCGACTGCACCTCGGCGATTTCGATGCCCTGCGCAGCGCGTTGCTGTGCTGACATTTCGATAACACCGCCTGCATTTTCGTCTTCATGTTTATCTTCACCGGCATGAACTGCCAGAGAAAAAGCCGTGAGTAAAATTAAAATATAAGGAGCCATACTTTTCTCTCGTACATTTAAGTTGCGATGGCTTGCCGGCAACAACCTGCGTCGCTGTCGGCAAGTCTGCTATTCGCTGGAATACTTGTGTCGTGAAAACCGCTCGTACAGAACCGGCACCACGAACAGCGTCAACAAGGTCGATGAAATCAAACCACCGACCACCACGGTTGCCAGCGGCTGCTGAATTTCCGAACCAACACCGCTGGACATCAGCAATGGAATCAAACCCAGCGCCGAGGTAATCGCGGTCATCAGCACCGGTCGCAGACGGGACAGGGCACCTTCAAACACACCGTCTTCCACCGCCTGTCCACCTTCGATACGCTGGTTGATCGAACTCACCATGACCACGCCGTTTAACACCGCCACCCCGAGCAGGGTGATAAAGCCGATGGAGCCGGGCACCGACAGATACAGGCCGGAAACAAACAGCGCACCAATACCGCCGATTAATGCCAGCGGCACGTTGAGTAGAATCAGCAAGGCCTGACCGACCGAGTTGAAAGCAAAATACAGCATTAAAAAGATCAGCCCCAGTGACAACGGCACCACCACCATAAGACGCGCCTGCGCCCGCTGCTGATTTTTGAACTGGCCACCGAAGACCACGCTGTAACCGGCAGGCAGGTCGATGTCGCTGCGAATGCGCTGATCAATTTCTGCTACCAGACTACCCATGTCACGACCTTCGACGTTGCTCTGGATTACCACGCGACGCTGCACATCGTCACGACGAATCTGCGGCGGGCCGGATTCAATTGCAACTTTAGCAACATCACCCAGACGCACCCAGGCACCATCAGCGGCCTGCAAAATCAGGCTGCGAATAGCTTCGATGCTGTTGCGGTGCTCTTTGGCGAGGCGCACATAAATGTCGTAACGCTCGTTACCGCTGATCACCTGACCGGCTTCCTGACCGCCGATGGCATCGCTGACCAGCATCATCACCTGATCCACCGGAATGCCGAAACGCGCCAGCAGATCACGATCCGGACGCACTACCAACTGTGCTTCACCTTCGGTCTGTTCCAGCGCAACACCGCGAGTGCCTTCAACCTGTTTAACCAGCGTTTCGATTTCCTTGCCCTTGGCGACAAGCACATCAAGACTCGGGCCAAACAGTTTGATTGCCAGTTGCGCTTTCACCCCGGAAAGCAGCTCGTCAACACGGGTAGCAATCGGCTGTGAAAAGTTGAACAGCAGACCGGGCACCAGTGACATCTTTTCTTCCATGACCAGCTGCAACGATTTACGATCCGATGCGGTTGTCCATTCGCTGATATGTTTCAGGCCGATAAAGATTTCGATATTGGAAACCGGTTCCGGATCACCACCCACTTCGGCACGACCGATGCGGCTGGAGGCATACAGCACTTCGGGAAATGTCATCAGCTGCTTTTCCAGTTTGGCAGCAATTTCCAGCGCGGTATTCAGGCTGGATGATGGTGCCAGCGTGACCCGCACATTTATCGTGCCTTCTTCCAGTTCCGGCACAAACTCGGTGCCGAGAAAAGGCAGCAGTGCCAGCGAAGCGATAAACAGGGCCACCGAAGAAATCACCACGGCGGACTTTTTCTTCAATGCCAGTTCCAGCAAGGCGCGATAACATTTTTCAATCGGCACCAGCACCGGGCTGGGTTTTTCCACCACACCGGTTTTGAACATGTAGGTTGCCAGTGCCGGAATCACCACCAGCGCCACAACCAGCGCACCCATCATGGCGAGCAGTATCGAAATCGCCATCGGCTGAAACATTTTGCCTTCGACACCTTCAAGGCTGAACAGTGGCGCAAACACAATGCCAACAATGAGCACGGCAAAAAACACCGGCCGCCCGACTTCTTCTGCTGCCTGCTGAATACGCAGAATGATGCCGTGCGAATCATGCGAGACATCGAACGGGTCATTGTCGTCCAGCGCCACTTTGTGTTTTATATGCTCTTCATGTTGCTTATCCGGATGACTAAGATGAGCGAAGATGTTTTCCATCATCACCACCGAACCATCCACCAGCATACCAATGGCAATCGCCAGGCCACCCAGCGACATCAGGTTGGCAGAAATGCCCATCTGCGCCATCGCCATCAGCGCCAGGCCAATCGAAATTGGAATGGATAACAACACCAGCAAGGTGGCACGCAGATTCATCATAAACAGCATCAGGATAATGATGATTAACACAAACGCCTGCAATAACGCTGTAATAACCGTGTCAACTGCCTGATCGACCAGATCGGACTGGTCATAAAACGGGTCGATAATAACGCCGTCAGGCAATGCCTGCTGAATAATCGGCAGACGATCCTTGACCCCTTCAATGGTCACTTTGGTGTTTGCACCCATGCGTTTCATAACGATGCCAACCACCACTTCACCCAGCGGTTTGGCTTCACCATTTTCATCACGCAGGGTCATGGTGACCGCGCCCTGACGAATCTCTGCACCAAACTCAACATCGGCAACATCACTAACGCGCACCACGGTGCCGTCGATCTGCTTCACCGGTATGTTGCCGATATCATGCAGGCCTTTTTCGCCACTGCGTACCCAGCCCACACCACGAATAATTAACTGCTCGGCACCGCGATCCAGATACCAGCCACCAGCGTTGTGGTTATTGTTTTCGATAGCCCGACTGATATCATCCGGCGTTAAGTCGTAACTCAGCAGGCGCTGCGGTTTTAACTGCACCTGATACTGGCGCACCTCGCCACCAAACGACAGCACTTCGGTAACGCCATCAACCGGCATCAATAACAGTTTAACCACCCAGTCATTCAGACTGCGCAGAGTCAGCGCATCATAGGTGCCCGGCACTTCGGCACGGATCATGTATTGAAAGACCTGTCCCAGACCAGAGGTATTCGGCCCCATACCCGGTGTGCCGACACCATCCGGAATTTGTTCTTTTGCTGCCTGTAGCCGCTCGAAAACCAGCTGGCGTGCAAAGTAAATATCGGTGCCTTCAGTAAACACCACGGTAACACCGGACAAACCGGTTTTGGAAATGGAGCGCACTTCCTCAACATCGGGCAGCGCATACATTACCGCTTCGATAGGAAAAGTGATGAGCTGCTCGACTTCTTCTGCCGCCAGGCCGGGAGCCTCCGTATTTACCGTGACCTGCACGTTGGTGACATCGGGAAAAGCATCCAGATTTAATTTTGGCAGGATAAGAAAACCGGACAGCAATATAGCGATCAGCGCCAGCACCACCAGCAGGCGGCTGGAAACCGCCGTTGCAATTATTTTATTTAACATGGCTGCACATCCCTAGTGGTTATGAACTTCGAAGCCGCTTTTCGCCAGCTCCGATTGCACAAAAAAAGCACCCTGTGTTACCACGCGTGTGCCCAGCTCCAGACCTTCAATGACGCTAACATCGCCAACCGTTCTTACCAGCTCGACTTCCTGCGGTTCGAACTCACCGGCTTCATGTTCAACAAAAACCATCCAGTCACCATCGGGGCTTCGCAGCACCGCATTGGCCGGCACGGCTAAGGCCTGCGCAGTGTTATTGCTGCTGATTTTTGTCTGCACAAAAACACCGGGGTGCAGTTCATCATTCGGGTTGGCAAACTCGACACGCACACCCAGGGTACGCGTGCTTTCATCCAGCGCATGATGTACCTGCACTACTTTACCGCTGAACTGTTTGCCCTCCGCAGTAATTAAAACCGGATTACCCGGTGATACCAGCTTGACCTGTGACGGGGTTAATTTTGCTTCTACCCAGAGCATTGATTCATCGCTGATAACAAACAGCACACGACCGGGTTCGATCAGTTCACCAAGGATAAAGTTGTCTTTGATCACTGTACCACCCTGTGGTGCCAGCAACTGAAACATGCCGTTGGCTTTTGAAGCATCGCCGCTTTTGATGAAGTCGGCGATCTGTTTGGTGGTCATGCCGTAGGCCAGCACCCGTGCTTTTGCCTGTTCACTAGCCACTTTGGCTTCAGTGTAACGCGAGGCAGAAACCACTTTTCTACCAAGCTTTTTCACCCGCTGCCATTCGCGTTCAGAGACCAGTAATTCGCCCTGCGCGTTTGCCATCTCGACACTGGATAAACTCAGCAACGGTTGGCCCGCATGAACTTCATCACCCAGTTTTGCATAACGTCGTATCACCTGCGCTGAAACACGCGGTGTCACCGAAGAAGTTTGATAGGCGTTTAATACCACTTCACCGGGGGCACTGATAACATCAGAAACTTTTCTTAACTGAATCGCTTCGCTGACAATGCCGGCAATGGCCATCTGCTCAGCACTGAGTTTGACCGATCCGTCTTCTTCGTGGCCGCCTTCTTCATGGCCCGCTTCATCATGATCGTCGTAGCCATCGTGATCGTCATGCCCGTCTTCTTCATGATCATCTTTATGGTCGTCTTTATGGTCACTCTGCTGCTGACCGGTTTCATCATGACCATGGTCATCATGGTTTTCATCATGATCACCCATGGCGAAAACAGGGGATGCCAGCGATAAGGAAGCCAGCAGAAATAAAAATTTTACTGTTGTGTTACTCATTATTTTTGTCTCGTGTTATTTGCCGGTTGCTGATAAAGCCAGTGTTCGATTTTTCCGGAAGCAATTAACCACTCGCTCCAGTCGTTCCACATGCGGCCACGTTGCTCGATAGCGCTGGCTTTGGTTTGCAGCGCCTGTGTTAGTTGCACCAGGTAATCGGTGGTGTTGAGTTCGCCAGCTTTCCACAGACGTTCCAGCAGTTTGATTTGCTCACTTAAGGTATCCGCTCCCGACTGTTGCCAGGAGAGCCATGCATCGCGGCTTAGCTGATAGGAAACTGTGGCGATTTCTAAACGGCTTTTGAGTTTTCGATAAGCATCGATAGCTTCACGCTCGGCCTGTATCATCTCGGCATTGGCGGCATCCACTTCGGCTCGAAAATTATTTCTTACCTGCAGCGGAATTGATAAATTCAATCCCAGCAATGTATCCTGCTCTTCCTTGCCGGCACGAACTGCGATGGTTGGATTAATTGTTCCCTGACCAGATTGCACTTTGACATTGTCCTGTGCCGCCTTTACCCGCGCCGTAATTTCACGCATCTGCGGCAACTGCTGCACGGTTTTGTCGACTTGCTGTGGCTGCGTGTCCGGTGCAGGATAAACAGATAATAGATCTGGCCAGTTTTTATTTGCGCTGCCGGTTAACGCAATCAGATTTTGCGTAGCGCGCGCGTGCTGTGAAATGGCATCAGCAAGCTTAAAACGTGCCTGCGCATAAGACAGGTTGGCCAGATCCACTTCGACCTTGCCAAGATCACCCGCATCAAAACGCTTCTTCGCCAGTTTTGCCGAGCGCTGCATCAGGGTGTCACCCTGTTTGGCCAGCGCTTTTAGTGCTGCGCTGGTGTGGTATTCGGAAAGGCCACTGAGAAACGCCGCCGCTGTATTACGACGCGTAGACTCAAGGCCGTGTTTTGCTGCCGCTCTTTGTGAGCCGGCCATGACCGTTCGGGCACCACGGATGTCACCCCAGTCGATGGTCTGGCTAAGTCCGACATAAGCAGAATTTGTTTCTGCCGCTTCGGCATCAAATTCCAGCTCCGGGTTATATAACGCCCTGTCAGCTGCAATCAGCTGGAAACCGGCAGAATCAACAGCCGCCTGTGCTGCCAGCACGGAAGGATGGTTGTTTACATTTTTATTCAGCCAGCGTTGCAGTGCTACGCTGTCAGCATTCGGTGCCAGCCGGGACTGGCTGCTGGTGCTGGCGGTTTCGGCATGGGCCACAGGCATTAGCACTGCACTGCCAAACAAACAGATGGGCAGGCAGATGGATAGGGTCAATCCACGTTTAAAACACGGTTTTATAATCATTGTTTAACTCTCGAAAAATACTACAGACACAGCCGGAAAAATCGCAGGCGTGCGCAACGGTCAGCGCTAAGGCTGACGATATTCGGGAATTAAACGCGGGGGGGTCTTAGGTCAGGACTAACAATAAATGAAGCAAAACTTTCGGACAGTTCCAGCAATTCACTGGATCGGTTTATGCTACACAGATAACCATTGTGCGGAAAGATGGCCAGCAGGTGTGCAGAGATATGACCGCAGTGATCGCAGTCGACACCCGCTGCCGGTGCCTGCTCTGAATGAAGTTCTGCGCTCTGCTCATCTATGAAAGATGAACTCATAACCGCAGTATCAGCATCAAGCACAACCTTTGCATCAACATTCAGTTCGACCGCATGACCATCATATGCCCACGCGCTACTGTACCCCAGGGTACAGAACACCAGCATAAATAACAGTATTTTTTTCAGTGCGGTCATATTTGGTTTGTAATTAAGCAATCACTAATAATCCGGTCAAACTGGCTTGAGTCTAGCAAACTTTTTATCGATATAACATAAAATAAATTCTGGCACTTCATACCAAACCTGAACACAGAACAAAGGCCTTGCAGAATAAGCTTGGTGTAGCGCAAAGAAAAATAGTTCAATCTCTGTATAAATTATTCATTATCGATAAGCCGATAAAACGATCATGACATGCCTTTTCTTTTAACCGGCAAAAATAAATCCGCGCTCTATGAAAAAATATCATTTGCTATCAGATATTTTTTTTGTCACTATGCCTGTCAACTATGAAATAAATTTAACGTCACACCTCTTAAATTTATAACCAGAATATTTCAGGTGGTTAAGTTATCCAAAATCCAGACCAGACAGGTAAAGCTTTTATCGCCGCCAGCATGCTGGCTCTGGCTGGCTGCACCGGCAATACGTCAGTACACACTTTTGGCGATACCATCGATCTTAATCATTTCAAAGGCATCGTAGAAATAAATACCGATGCCCTGCCTTCCAGCGAAATAACAAACGATGCCATGTTGCGCCTGAATGTCGAAGAAAATATCGCCCGGGCATTACGCGAAAAATATAAAAGCATGGCTTCATATTCGGTGTTTCTGATCACCGCCAATAAAGAAGAATTAAAGAAAAGCAACCACCGTGCCTTACGTGATCGCGGCTATACGCACCTGCTTGTCAGCGCAATGAACCCGGAAAAAACGCATAACGGAAAACATTCGATGAACATCTCCTGCACCATCTACCGCCTGACCGATGGCATGCCGGTATCACTGATTAATACAGACGTTTATGCCATCGATAAAAACTACTGGGGACATGAGGCAACAAAGCGCACCGGCTCAATCAGCGAGCGCCGGCAGCTGGGCGCGATCTATTCCTGCGACCAGGCACTAAAAGCCGCCACCGGCTAAACTCCACCCCTTTCTTCAAACAACTGGCTGCAACACTGCTGCATCAAACAGCCTGTGTTAAGGCTGCTTTAATATTTTCTACAGCAAAAAAAACCCGGTTATGCTGAACGCATAACCGGGTCTGTTCAAAAGATATTACTGAACCAGCGGGTAGCCCCACTCATCCTGCATGACAGGATGGTCGGTTGCCAGCATTTCCAGCAGACGACCCATCACTCTTAAATTATTCAGCACCTCTTCATTTGAAATAGTGGTGATTTCAGCATTACGCTTATTCAAATCAGCAAGAATTTCCTGTGCCAGCTTTTTGTGTTCACGGCGTGCTTTCCATGCTTCAGCTTGTGATAACTTACCGCTCTGCGCTTTATCAAAAGCGAGTTCACACTGCTCCAGCTTTTTTTCCATGGGAAAACTACCCGCAAAACTGCTGCCGGTAAAAAAAACAGCGGTTGATAACACTAAAACAGATAACAACTTTCTGGACAATAATTGTTTCATGATTTTTTCCTTTTTTAAGTTTATTGATGGTTATGCCTGTAAATTTAACAAGTCATTACCTTAGACGTTTAATTTCAAGTTTTATTCAATAAATATTTGTTTATATTAGCTCCACATACTCTATAAAAAGCAAACATCCCTGTTTGCCATTGATGCGCATACCTGCAAACGCATCAGCATGTTTCCTTATTTGCCGAAAGTCTTACGAATATGCTTAAGCACAGCCGTGATGTCTTTCGCTGTCAGATTCGGGTTCCCTCCTTTTGGCGGCATCGCCATTGGTGAACCCGGGCTCTGGAAACCATTGGTAATATGGTTTATCAGAACATCATCCGGTTTCGACAGGGCACCGCCGCTGTCAGTAAAGTCTGGCGTACCAGGAAAAGCACCTTTACCTTCTGCACCATGACAGGCGATACAGGTTTTTTCATAGGTTTCCCTGCCCGTTACCCCTTTACTCAGCTTGGCTACCACGTGTGTAGAACCAGCAGCCACCGTTTTTGTATTGGAGGCCTGCAGGAAGGTAATCACATCACGCGTTTCCTGACCGGTCAGACCGGCACGAATACGCATGTGATACGCCGTTGAAATCCACTGGTCGTCACGCAGCTCTTTTGGACCACGAATGTTGTGACAACGACCACAGTTTTCTGCCCATACTTTTGAGCCATCCGAAAAGTTACCCGCCTCGGGATAGTCCGCGGCAAAACTCGATGCACTGTAGCTGGAAGCCAGCAAGACCAGGCCAGCACTGCTGAACCTGAGCGCCTGTCTGCAAATTTTGTTTACTCTGTTTTTCATCATCATCTCCTAGAAACCATAAGCCAGTTGCGTTAACAGTCTGTCGTTATCCGCCATTGAGCCGGCGACTTCACCTTTGTTGAATTCATAGGTAACTTTTGCAATAAAGTTATTTGTTACCAGATAATTGATGCCAACAGTGGTCTGCGTCTGGTCACGATTAAGGCCGGGAGCATCAAAATCACCATAGCGAAGCACGCCTTCCCACTTCGTATCCGGCAGACGGTAGGCCAGCTGTGTATAAACAGCTTCCCAGACACCGCCTTCACCTGCTGTGGTGCCGGTACTGGCTTCGCCGATTTCGGTCTTGATGTATTCACCGCGCAGGCTCATGCTGCCGCTGAACCAGACAAAGTCCGCACCGGTAACATCGTAGCTACGCAACGCTTCACCGGAAAACTCTGTGCCGGGCTCAAGGCCAGACGAAGGCGAGCTGACATCATTGGCTTCCAGCACGGTCACTGCCGCTTTACCAGTGGCAAATGAAACCCCGATCTCCAGCGATGACATTGGCAGAATGCCAAAGCGACCACCCCAGGTTTTGTCACCATCACGGTCGGCACCAAAGCCATCAGCCGCCACGCCGTCTATCTCGAAATCAATTTCATCTTCTGTTTCTGATTTAAGCTCCGGCCCATTCGAAACATACAGCGAATAGTTTGTGCGTATACCACCGACAGGAAAACCACCGCGCAACTGCACACCCATATCAGAAATAGGTGCCGCGCCATCATGGCCAAAACCAGGCGGCGCTGAAACCATTTTGTTGATCCAGGAAGGGTGAATATTCTGTCTGAACTGCCCCACCGGGCTGAGGAATTTACCGGCGATAATGGCAACATAATCACTGACAAACCAGTCAATGGTCATGTAGCCCATTTCAATTTTTGTTTCACCGTCTTCGCCAACCTGAAACTCTATTTCAGATTCCAGCATGACAATATCACGGTACTGGTAATGAAAGATCGGTGAAAATGAGCCAATACCAAAACTGCCATCACCGTTTTCCGGTTTAATAAATTTCACATCGGCAAAGCCTGCCATGTGCATTAAAGTATTGGGGTTTTTCCATTCAGCCGCCTGCTGAACTTCACTGCTTAATGCGGTCACCTGATTTTGCAGGGCATCAATCTGTGCCTGTAAATCAGCGTCAGCCGCCTGTGAAACCGATGTCACCACCGGTAAAGCAAGAGATAGCGCTATCACCAGCGACTTTCTCCTGAACGCATGACATGAATTACTCATGGTCATCACTCCTGTTTAAATTAAAGTTATGAATTAAATTATTTTTTTGCTCGTGCGGACACGAATAAGCAACACGCTGCGCGTGTTAAAGAGGGATTACTCCTGACGGAGTTTTAAGCTATGGGGGGGATTACTTCTGAATCAGTATCACAGTCGTAATAAGCGATATTCAATTCAGCAGTGAGCTGAGAATGTAAAGGGGAAGAAACAAACAGGATAGATTGTAATATGGCGGAGGCACCAAAGTGACCAACCGACTGGCAGCTCATATCAGGCTGACACTGGCAGTCAACACCGCAACGGCAGTCGTCCATGGATACCTGCTCCGTCGAACTCGACATATGCATTGCATGCTGCGACATCGGTGTGCTGCTTATACCCGTCTGGATAACGTTCTTCTGGGGCATTTTAGACTGACAGTGCATGCTGCTGGCAGAGCCGGCAGAAGTGTGCATTATCATACTTTGTTCTGACTGATTCAGGTTTGCCATATCTGATGACAAATTCTGAGATAAGGCAACAACAGGCAGACCTGTCAGGGACAGGCTCAAAATCCAGATGAAAATTGTATGTATAAGCGGCTTCATAAATTTTTTATGTTTATAGCTGTATCTCGATACAGCTCGGCGACATTGTAGAGAAACAAAGAACAATAAATATGACTTAAATCAATATTTGGTTATATCCTTAACAACTAATGCTTGTCGCCGCACTACAACCGTCACAACAAATCTCATTATCCACAGATAATCATAAATAAATACAGGTAAAAACAGGGGGTATTTCACAACACAAAAAACAAAACACCGGGCAGCGACCATGCGGCCTGCATAATAAGCAGCACCTTAGTAAAAAATTATAAAATACAAGAACTTATTAGAACAGGCAGGGTCTCTAAGGCTTAACATCACATCCCAACTGGAGATATCCAAATGTCCGTGCGCCAGGGTTTTATTTTTCTTTCGATTTTCTCCATCATCCTTATTTTCACACTGGCAGCCTTCTGGCCGGCCTTTTACTGGGCTTTTCTTTTTGTTGGCCCCATCATCCTGTACGGCGTGTACCACATACTGCAAACCAGACACACCATCCTGCGGCTGTACCCGGTGGTCGGCGTGATTCGTTATCTGTTCGAATCGATACGGCCGGAGATTCAGCAATATTTTGTCGAGTCCAACATCAACGGCCGGCCAATCAACCGTGAGTTTCGCGCCCTGATTTACCAGCGCGCAAAAAATGTGCGCGACACCCGCCCCTTCGGCACCCAGTTCGATGTCTATCGCGCCGGTTATGAGTGGATGGATCATTCCATGAAACCCACAGAAATCGAAGACAAGCATCCACGGGTAAAGTTTGGCGGCCCCGATTGCAGCAAACCTTATCTCGCTTCACCACTGAATATTTCCGCCATGAGTTATGGTGCACTGAGCAAGCACGCCATCATGGCACTCAACAAAGGCGCAAAAATCGGCAACTTCGCACACAACACCGGTGAAGGCGGTCTCAGTCCCTATCACCTGAAATACGGTGGCGATGTTATCTGGCAGATCGGCACTGGTTATTTCGGCTGCCGCGACAGCGACGGCCACTTCGACCGGAATAAATTTGCCAAAAACGCCCGGCTCGATGCGGTGAAAATGATCGAAATAAAATTATCCCAGGGAGCCAAACCCGGCCACGGCGGCATTCTGCCTGCAGCCAAACTCACCAGAGAAATCGCCGAAATACGTCACGTGGCAATGGGGCAGGACGTGGTCTCGCCCGCTGCTCATTCAGCATTTGACAGTCCCGAAACCCTGCTGCATTTTATTGCTGAACTGCGCGAGCTGTCTGGCGGAAAACCGGTCGGTTTTAAACTTTGTGTCGGCAAACGCAGTGACTTTCTCGGCATCTGCAAGGCCATGCTAAAGACCGATATCACGCCCGATTTCATCACTGTCGATGGCGGTGAAGGCGGCACCGGCGCGGCACCTATCGAGCTAACCAACTCGGTTGGCCTGCCACTGCGCGATGCCATTATCTTCGTCAACAGCGCCCTCACCGGTATTAACAAACGCAAGCAGATTCGCATCATCGCCTCCGGAAAAATCTTTAGCGGTTTTCATATGGCGCGTGTGCTGGCACTGGGCGCAGACACCGTCAACTCGGCACGCGGCATGATGCTGGCGCTGGGCTGTATCCAGTCACGCAGCTGCAACAGCGACAAATGCCCCACCGGCATCGCCACCCAGGACCCGGCGCGTTACAAGGCGCTGGATATCGAAGACAAATCAAAACGCGTGGCCAATTTTCACAACGCCACGGTAAGACACCTTGTCGAACTGCTCGGTGCCGGCGGGATGAGCGGCCTGAGTGATTTAAAACCGCATCACATCAACCGCCGCATCAACGGCACAAAAATTGCAAATTATGCCGAGCTGTATCCGTTGATTGATTCCTGCTGCCTGCTCAGCTGCGACAACCTGCCCGCCGACTGGAAAGCGGACTGGGAGAAAGCCAGTGCGGAGAGCTGGTGATATCCTCGCCAGGTTATTTAAACCCGATCATGTCGGGCAGTGCCCGCCATCATATCCCCCCCCCCCCCCGAACCGAAGATTAAGGCTAAAAATTTCAGCCGCGTGTACAATACGCCCATGGCAAAAACACACCGCTCACCCCTGCTGGATGATGACAAAAAAACCATCTGGCACCCCTACAGTTCAACACATTCCGAAGTACCGGTATTCGCGGTAAAGTCCGCCAGCGGCTGCCTGCTGACGCTGGAAGACGGCTCTCAACTGGTCGATGGCATGGCCTCCTGGTGGTGCGCCATCCACGGTTATAACGTGCCGGAATTAAACCAGGCGCTGTGCAAGCAGCTCGACAGCATGGCACATATCATGTTCGGTGGTCTCACCCACCAGCCGGCGGTAGAACTCGGCAAAAAGCTGGTAGCGATCACCCCGCAAAATCTCGACACGGTGTTTCTGGCAGACTCCGGTTCCGTCTCGGTGGAAATCGCAATGAAAATGGCGGTGCAGTACTGGCAGGCAAAAGGACAAAGCGGCAAACAGAAATTCATCAGCCTGCGCGGTGGTTATCACGGCGACACCCTGGGCGCGATGTCTGTGTGCGACCCGGTCACCGGCATGCACACCCTGTTCTCCGAGATGCTGTCAAAAAATTATTTTGTACCTTCACCGGCGTGTGCTTTCAGCGAGCCGTGTTTACCAGAACATCTGACCGAGCTGAAAACAACGCTGGAGTCACACAACGAAAATATCGCTGCGCTGATCCTTGAACCGGTAGTACAGGGCGCAGGCGGCATGCGATTTTATTCCGCCGATTACCTGCAGCAGGCCAAAGCCTTATGCCAGCAATACGATGTTCTGCTAATCGCCGATGAAATCGCCACCGGCTTTGGCCGCAGCGGCAAGCTGTTCGCCTGTGAGCACGCCGGCATCTCGCCCGACATCATGTGCGTCGGCAAGTCACTGACCGGCGGTTACATGACGCTGGCAGCCACCCTGTGCAGCAAGGATATCAGCGACACCATCAGCAATAACCCTCCATACGCTTTCATGCACGGCCCGACGTTCATGGGCAACCCGCTGGCCTGCAGCGTAGCGCTGGAAAGCATTCGCCTGTTGCTGGCTTCTGACTGGCAGAAAAACATCACACGCATCGAACATCTGTTAAAAACCGGCCTTGAAGCCTGCCGGCAGTTTGACGATGTTGCCGAGGTGCGCGTGCTGGGAGCCATCGGTGTTGTCGAATTGAAACAGGCGGTCGATATGGTAAAAATTCAGCAGGCCTTTGTTGATGCCGGTGTCTGGATTCGCCCCTTTGGTAAACTCATCTACCTGATGCCGCCCTATATCATCAAAGAAGACGAATTAAACATATTATGCACGGCAATTTTCAACGTACTTAATAATGGAAAATACCGATAGTTTCATATACTCTTGTCGATATAAATACCGCTTGTATGCGCTACACTGTCCAGCCATGGACATAACATCAGGACCATAACCATCGAAGTTAAAAAGCCGCTTTGCCGCCCATTGTTCCTTTCCCTTGCGGTTGTTATTGCCGGCATTATTTTTGCTTTTAACTACCTGCCCAAACTCAGCAGCGTATCACTGCTGGAGCAGATAAAAAATGATGGCCAGCTGATCATCGCCACCCGTAACAGCCCGACCACGTATTACGAAGATGCTGACGGCCCGGCCGGCCTCGAATACGAAATGGCGAAGATGTTTGCCGATGACCTCGGTGTCGAACTCACCCTGCTTATCCCCGACTCATTTGATGACCTGCTCGATAAAGTAGCCAACAACCAGGTGCATATCGCCGCCGCCGGCCTGACCATTACCAAAGGCCGGGAAAAAATATTTCAGTTCGGCCCGGCCTATCAGGAAATCACCGAACAGCTGGTTTACAACATTGCCAACAAACGTCCACGCAACATGGCAAAGCTCGACGGCACGCTGGAAGTGGTGGCCAATTCCAGCCACGAAGAAAGGCTAAAACAGCTCAAGCAAAGCATCCCCGATCTAAGCTGGAAATCCAACCACCAGATGGAAAGTGAAGAGCTGCTGCAAATGGTGTCAGAGAACATCATCGAATATACCATCGCCGATTCCAACGAGCTGTCACTGAACCAGCGTTTTCTGATTAACCTGCGCGTTGCGTTTGATGTCAGTGAACCACAGTCACTGGCCTGGGCGATGCCAAAGACCAGTGACAAAAGCCTGTTCATTGCCGTGCAGAAATTTTTCAGAAAGATAAAAGAGAACGGCGAGCTGCGACGTTTGCTCGAACGCAACTACGGCCATGTCGAAGACTTCGATTACGTCGGCACAAAAATTTTCATGCGCCATATCGAAACCCGGCTGCCGGCCTATCGTGATTTTTTCGAGCAGGCGGCTAAACAACATGATCTGGACTGGCGACTGATCGCTGCCATGGGCTACCAGGAATCACACTGGGATCCCGATGCAGTTTCACCCACCGGGGTGCGCGGCATCATGATGCTGACCCTGAAAACCGCCAAAGACATGGGCATAAAAAACCGGCTTGATCCTGAATCCAGTATTCGCGGCGGGGCAAAATATTTCAAAAAAACACTGGGACGTATCGACAAGGAAGTTACCGAACCGGACAATATCTGGATGGCGATGGCAGCCTATAATGTCGGTTTTTACCATTTACAGGATGCCAGAAAAATCACCAAAAAACTGGGAAAAGATCCGAACCTGTGGATCGATGTCAAAACAGCCCTGCCACTGCTGGCAAAAAGAAAGTGGTATAAACAGACCCGTTATGGTTACGCGCGCGGCTGGGAACCGGTGCGTTATGTAGAAAACATCCGCAGTTATTATGACATTTTAAAATGGGTTGATGAAGGCGATGATGTCGAACCTGCGACCGTACCGGAAGAGTTTTTGAAGATACCGAATAGTCTTTGAGTATAACCGCTCAGACTTGGTCGGTTATTGAGTCAAAGGCGAAGTTGGCAGTTATCAGTTTGCAGTTGGCAGTAAAAGCAAAAACATTGCTCGTGCGGCAAATCACGCGGCTTTCAGATTTTTTGTTTTTAACTGATAACTGCCGACTGCAAGCTGCCAACTTCCCTTCCTGGCAGTTTTTTGTAGGCTGGCATAAGCGATAGCGTTGCCGGCGTTTTGTTTGAAATGCCTGCAACGTTCCTTATGCCGGCCTACGGCTTGGTCTGTTATTGAGTCAAAGGCGAAGTTGGCAGTAAAAAGCAAAAACATTGCTCGTGCGGCAAATCACGAGGCTTTCAGATTCTTTAGTTTTTAACTGATAACTGCCGACTGCAAGCTGCAAACTTCTCTAACATCGTTGCCGATAAAAAACACCTGCCGGATGTTCAACATATTCAAGACCATCGGTGAACGGTGTCACCGCCTGATTGCTGCCGGTCAGAAAAATACCACCCGTTTTCAATAGCGTAGAAAACTGCTTGAGAATACCCGCCTTCACTCCATTGGAATAATAAACCAGAACTTCGGGGCAGATAATCAGATCCATGGCACCAATCGACTGAAAATCTTCAGTCAGATCACACTGACTAAAATGCATATTTTTACGAACCCGGTCTTTTACCGTCCAGCTTCCTTCCTGCGGATTTTCTGCTGTGTATAATTTTTTATATTCTTCACTCAGCCCGGATAACTGCTGTGCACGGTATGTAGCAGCCTCGGCCTGTTTTATATCATCCAGTGAACTGTCGGTGGCAAACAGCTGAAAATTTTTGCTTTTACCACTGCGGTTTTCGTATTCGGATATTTCCATTGCCAGCGCGTAGGCCAGCTGTCCCTGCCCGCAACCAACGATCCAGATACGCGCATCCTCAGGCAGTTGTTCAAACACATAGTCGCGCAAGACTTTCAGCATACCGGGGTTTAATGCCCACCCTGAATGACGTTGCGATATAGCCCCCAGCACAGCCGACCGGATATCACCAGTCTGGTCACTTTGCAGACTTTTTGCCAGCGATGCTAACGAATCAAGCTGGTACTTGAGCAGCAACGGCTCGACGCGTTCGACCAGGCAGCTGCGTTGCGCATCCGGCACGACCACGCCCAGAACATTCTGCAGAGCGACCAGTAAAGATTCATAGTCTTCAATGTTATGGGATACGGCAAATGACATATTTTGACCTTTAGACAGGATAGTAAAAACTCACAGTCAAGCATAGAAGGAAAATGCCGAACTGCAATAATCCGCTATATTTATAGCTGAGATAGCAGGATAAATTTTTACCACAAACTGGCACCAAAACCGGCAACCGGAGCAATACAAAACACCATCGCCTCCCGCCTCTATGGTCTGAATATTTTTACTGTGAAGTGTTTGCAGGCAGCCCTGCCGGTCTGAACAGCTCTCTGCTTTTCAGTTTTTTATTGCCCAGATGAAAATTGATAAGCGCACGCATCAGGTGTTTCAACTCGAGCAGGTATTGCGCATTGCCGGCCACCTGCTGATATTCACCTTCGGCCAGCGCCTGTAAACAGCCACCCGAAATCAATAGCTTTGAATGATGTCCTGAAACACTATCGTGGTATAACACCGGGCCATGCTCCAGCAGATAAAGGTATTGTGCACCGCTCTCTATCGCCGCACCGGTATCCGCCTCGGCATACAGGTTAAGCCCGAAGCCCAGTAACTCAAGAAGCTTGATTTCAAACTGACGCAACACTATCTCCAGGTTTTCATCATTTTCAAGCCCGTAAAGACAGTGATGATAATGCTCAAAAACTGATTCATGCACATCATTTTTATGCAGCAAATACATCAACAGTTCATTGATGTACATAGCAGAAAGCAGGGCTTTGCTTTTCAGCGCGGGCGCTTTCAGGTCCGCACGCTCAACACTTTTCAGATAAGGCAAACTCCCCTTGCCCTGCCAGCTGATAACCAGCGGCGTAAACAGCAGCAGGTTGCCAGCAATCTTCGAACGCGCACCACGACAGCCCCGCGCCATCAACGACACACGACCATGGTCTTTGGTTAATACTTCAAGAATACTGCTGGTTTCGCGGTAGGCGCGTTTGTGCAGGATGTAGGCGATTTGGGTGTTGACGACTTTCATTGAAAGCAATGAAAAATGAAAAGTGAAAAGTGAAAAATAGAAAAGCTACAAACCAGCATTGATTGTCTACCATTACAAAAACAAATGTTTTTAAACATTTTTCGTTTTTCACTTTTCATTGTATAGCGTTATTCGCTATACCCAAGCCCCCGCAGCGCCCGCTCATCATTCGACCAGCCTTCACGCACTTTCACCCACAGGTTAAGATACACTTTTGAGTCGACCAGTTTGCTGATGTCCTGCCGCGCAGCAGTGCCGATACTTTTCAGGCGGGCACCTTTTTTTCCGATGATGATGGCTTTCTGGCCGGTGCTTTCAACGTAGATAGTCGCGTGGATGCGCACCAGGCCGTCATCGTCTTCAATGTATTTTTCAATATCAACCGTGGAAGTATATGGCAGTTCCTGCCCCAGCTCACGAATCAGTTTTTCGCGAATGATCTCGGAGGCAAGAAAACGCGTGCTGCGATCAGTCACCTGGTCGTCCGGATAAAAATGCTCGTTCTCGGGAAGCAACGGTGCAACTTTCTGTTCCAGCACATCAACGTTCATGCCATTCATGGCGGAGACCGGAATAATCTCGGCAAAATCATAATGCTCTGACAGCTCACTGATCAGCGGCAGCAGCTCTTCCTTGCTGGACAGTTTGTCCATCTTGTTTACTACCAGCACTACCGGACAGTCAACCGTCGCCAGTTTTTCGACGATGGCCTGGTCTTCTTCTGTCCACTGTTTGACCTGCACCACAAAAAGAATCACGTCGACATCATTCAGCACCGACGTGGCGGCACGGTTCATGTATTTGTTGATCGCCGTGCCGCGCCGCTGATGAATGCCCGGCGTATCGACGTAAATCGTCTGCACATTATCCGTGGTTTTAACACCGAGAATCTGGTGGCGCGTGGTCTGTGGTTTGCGTGAAGTGATACTCAATTTCATGCCCAGAATATTATTCAGCAGGGTCGACTTGCCGACATTCGGCCGACCAATAATGGCGACATAACCGCTGCGTTGCCGCGCAGCAAGATTTTGCTCTTCGTGTTTATCGCTCACTTTGGTTTTTTCCTGAATTGTTCTTCGACCTGAGCGATGGCTCTACCTGCAGCAATCTGCTCTGCCTTGCGTCGGCTTTTGCCTTCGCCATTAACTTCAATATTCATTTTTTTGATACTGCATCTCACGTGAAAGACCTGCGCGTGCGCCTGGCCTGTAATATTAACAACCTGATAGTCCGGCAACGAAAAGCGGCGTGACTGCAATAATTCCTGTAACTGTGTTTTGGGGTCTTTCAGGCTTTGCAGATCCATCGATAATGCCAGCCGGTCAGCATAAAGTCGAATGATCAGCTCGCGACACGGTTCGAAACCACCGTCACAATACACCGCACCAAGAATGCTTTCCACCGCATCAGCAAGAATAGATGGTCGGCGGAAACCGCCACTTTTGAGTTCGCCCGAACCCAGCTTGATCACTTCACCCAGCTCCAGATGACCGGCAATTTCAGCCAGTGAATCTTTATTTACCAGGCTGGCACGCAGGCGACTAAGATCACCTTCCTGCACATCTGGATACAACTTGAATAATTCATGCGCGATAACAAAATTTAAAATGCCATCGCCAAGAAATTCAAGCCGCTCATTATTTGTAGAAGAATAACTACGGTGTGTCAGCGCTTCCTCCAGTAACGAAAGATCACTGAAAGAATACTCCAGTTTTTTTAACAAGGCGTTGATGGCTTGTGTTTTCGCCATAGCGGAACTGCTCAAAGGATTATAGATACAAGGCTAGCGTGACCGAATCCGGACTTCATGATTAAAGGTAACAATATAATCAAGCGTACCAATCAGTTTACCGCGTGGTTCGTAATTAACCAGCACGATTTTTTCACCACGACCTTTTTTGATTTTAATGTCTGCCGATTTTAACGAATACACATTATTGATACTCAAACGTTTCATGATCAGCTTTTTCAGCTCTTTGGTCGATGCGCGTTGAGCACCGGCATCTTCCGGTAATTCTTCAAGAATAGATTTTATTGTGGCATCCGTCATGTAAACCGGAACAACATTAATCGCAATCACCGCCTGAAACAACAAAAACACAATGATCACGATCAGACTGATCAAGGTTAAACCACGTTGTTTCGATACCGAATTTTTCATTGTGCGACCTCTCTGTTTTTCAGTTTACCTGATTATGGTACCAATACGCTCAAGATGCCACTCATCGCTGTAATGCATCCAGATCATGAAAGCTTTACCCAGTAAATTTTCTTCCGGCACAGGCCCCCAGACACGGCTGTCATTACTGTTGTCACGGTTATCCCCCATAGCAAAATAAGTACCTTCCGGCACAATATATTCACCTTGCAGGTTATTCGGTCTGGCGGGCAGCAACAACATGGCGTGTTCGACATCACCCAGTTTTTCAATATATTCGTTAGCAAAGGTCTGCCCCGGTCCTTTGTACTGACCGACAAATTCTCTTTCCACAGGCTTGCCGTTGACGTAAAGCACTTTGTTGTAATACGCGATGTGGTCACCCGGCAGACCGATGATCCGCTTGATGTAATCCAGGCTGGGATCACGCGGGTAACGGAACACAACAACATCGCCACGTTCCGGTTCACTGATGTCGAAAATCTTTTTATTGATTACCGGCACCCGGATGCCATAAGCAAATTTGTTGACCAGGATGAAATCACCGATGTATAACGAAGGCAGCATCGAACCTGACGGGATACGGAAAGGTTCAACGATAAAGCCGCGCAACAGGAAAACGATAAGCAGTACCGGAAAAAATGACTTTGAATATTCAACAATGACAGGTTCTTTGCTTTTGCGACTGACTTCAACACCCTGGTGCAGCTGTGTTGAATCCTGTATTACTTCATTACGCCTTGCTTCGAAAAACAATTTATCAATCAGCCAGACCAGCCCGGTAAAAACCACACCGAGGAATAAATAAAAAGAAAAATCCAGGATCATTATCTGTACACTATTATTTTTGTTGGTTGCCAGCGTCTGTTTTCAGTTCCGGCATCGTTAAAAGTTTAGGCGCTTATTGTTAATTATCTACTTTTAATACAGCTAAAAAGGCTTCCTGCGGTATCTCGACCTTGCCGAACTGCTTCATGCGTTTCTTGCCTTTTTTCTGTTTCTCCAGCAGTTTACGCTTGCGTGAGACATCGCCACCGTAACATTTTGCGGTAACATTTTTACGTAAGGCCTTCACAGTGCTGCGCGCAATAATGTTGCGACCTATCGCTGCCTGAATGGCAATATCAAACATCTGGCGTGGAATCAGCTCACGCATTTTGTCAACCACTTCACGGCCACGTCGCATGCTGGCATCACGATGCGCGATGATCGATAAAGCATCGACGCGTTCGTTGTTAATGAGGATATCGACCTTCACCAGATCTGCTGCCTGAAAACGATCAAACTCATAATCGAAAGACGCATAACCACGGCTGACTGATTTTAGTCGATCAAAGAAATCGAGCACCACTTCACTCAGCGGCATCTCGTATTGCAGCGAAATCTGCTTGCCCATGTACTGCATGTTCAATTGTACACCACGTTTTTCGATACACAGCGTAATCACGTTGCCGACATATTCCTGTGGCACCAGGATGTTGGTTTTGATGATCGGCTCACGTAACTCTTCGATGTAGTTCACTTCCGGCAGGTCGGCCGGGTTGTGTATTTCGAAGGTTTCACCTTTGGTATTTAATATTTCGTAGACCACGGTCGGCGCGGTGGTAATCAGATTGAGATCGTATTCCCGTTCCAGCCGCTCCTGGACGATCTCCATGTGCAGCATGCCAAGAAAACCGATACGAAAACCCAGACCCAGTGCCGAGGAGTTTTCCGGCTCGTATTGCAACGAGGCATCATTCAGCGTCAGCTTGTCGAGTGAATCGCGAAAATCGTTGTAATCATCAGAGCTGACCGGAAACATGCCGGCAAACACGCGTGGCTGAATTTCCTTGAAACCTTCCAGCGGCTGGCTGGCCGGGTTGTCGGTCATGGTGATGGTGTCACCAACCTTGGCCGAATCGATCTCTTTCAGGCTGGCAATGATAAAACCCACCTGCCCGGCCGACAGGCTGTCACGGTTCTCGCGCTTGGGCGTGAACACACCAACCTTGTCTACCAGGTAACTTCGCTGCGTCGACATCACGGTCATTTTTTTGCGCGGCGTGATGGTGCCCTGCTTTACCCGCACTAAAATGATAACGCCGACATAAGGGTCGAACCAGGAATCAATAATCAGCGCTTCCAGCGGTGCATCAACCGTGCCTTCGGGCGGAGGAATCTCGGCAACGATCTGCTCCAGCAGCTCGTGCACACCTTCGCCGGTCTTGGCGCTGACACGCAGCGCATTACTGGCATCAATGCCAATAACCTCTTCGATCTCTTCACAAACACGTTCAGGATCGGCCGCTGGCAGATCAATTTTGTTCAGCACCGGCACCACTTCCAGACCCTGCTCGATGGCGGTATAACAGTTAGCCACACTCTGCGCTTCCACACCCTGTGAAGCATCGACGATCAACAATGCGCCCTCACAGGCCGCCAGCGAACGCGAAACTTCGTAGGAGAAATCAACATGGCCCGGGGTGTCGATGAAGTTCAGCTGATAAATCTCGCCATCATCTGCCTTGTAGTTCAGGGTGACACTTTGCGCCTTGATGGTGATGCCGCGCTCGCGTTCGATATCCATCGAATCCAGCACCTGCACATCCATCTCACGTTCGGTCAGGCCTTCGCAGGCCTGAATCAGGCGATCTGCCAGTGTCGATTTACCATGGTCGATATGCGCGATAATAGAAAAGTTTCGAATATTTTTCATCAAGGTGAGACAGGGGTCTTTTAGTGTTATCAGCCAGAACTTCTGGTTATGGCCTGGAGTAAAATGTCTTTATCAAGAAAGTAGTGGCATAAAATTTTATCATTCAGGGTCAGTACCGGCACTTTGTCGCCATAGCGTTCCTGCAGCGTAGCTTCATTATCGATGTATATACGGTTCACCGTAATATGATATTTCTCGATAAAGGGCCTCAACTCATCTTCCATAGCCTCGCAAAGCGAACATGTACTGCGTGAATAGAGTGTAAATTTCAATACGACACCTGGCAAATACTAACAATGCGGGCAGAAAAAAACCGGCAAAACCGGCATCTAATGCGAACCACCTTTCCTCGTACAACTTCGTGTACAACTTTCTGGCCTAGAGTTTACCATGTTCGATGATTTTTCTCAGTACTACCGGCGTAAACCTTTGCCGGCTGCTCTGACACTGAAAATACCATCGTGACAGCAGGGAACCAAAAACAAGCCCCATAACACCGGAAGCTGCGATAGCCAGATCACGGTATTCTACCTGCGCTGCCAGGGAAAATTCTGCCAGCAGTGCAAAAGCCATCATGCCCAGTATCGGCATGATGTACATCATCAGCGATCCCTTGAGCAGCGCATCCTCAGAAATCCCCACCATCACGGTGTCACCAACTTCTGCATCAACACTGTTTTCCGCCTGAAAGCGGGTAAATTTCCGGCCGACCACTTTGGATAAAACAGACGTGCCACAGCCCTTGCTGGCTGAACAGCTGCCACAGGCCGACTGCGTCTGCGCCTGCAACACCAGCCGTGAACCGATGACTTCAACCACTTCGGCCTGCTCTTCAATCATGGCAGTCGCACCGTTGACTGTGCCATCGAGCGCACTGTTTGTACCGGCACCTCACCCACCACGGTAACAAAATAATCGCCCACCGGATTACCAAAAGCATTCACCGCACCCATGCTCGAAACACCATTCAGGTGTTTTTCGATACCCTCGTTTTTCTCGATAAACACCGAGACCGATGCCAGTCCGTCAGAATAAACAAGGTGCAGCAGGTCCGGCTTACGCTGTTTTTGGTCGCCGGATAACTGCGAATAGCGCATGGTGCTCTGTATCAACACAAAACCTTCCGGCAATTCATTAACCTTCCACTGCAAGGGCGTGCTGTGCTCGGCTCTGGTTTCCGGCTCATCCAGCAACTGCTGTTTATAATCCTGAAACTGTTCAAGGTCAAAAGATGACGGCGGTGGCTGCGCCAGATAGTTCAGCGAAGTAAACATCATCTGCTCAACCACTTTATTATTTTCATTCACCAGATCACAACGCAGCAACATGCCGGTATTTTTATCTATCCAGTAACGATAGCCGTAACGAAATTTATCATTGGGAATCAGGTCAACCACCAGCGCAGGATGATTTGCGATGCGGTCATCCGCCAGCTGTTTGATAGAGTATGAACTTTCCAGCTGACTGATATTTTCTGGCAACTGCCAGTGCAATGGCTGTTTTTTTGCGTTGCTACGAATGATTACCAGCTCGCGACTGGGAAATACGGAAATGACTTTATTATCACGCCGGACAATTTTTCTGGGTTCGCCGTTCAGCGCTTCCAGGCTTTCCCAGACACCGTTATCATCACTACCGTGGGTTACTCGCAAAGTCGAAAGATCATCCGACTTTCTTAAAATGAAGGTACCCTGATAATTTTGCTGCTGATCTGCATCCGTCATGCGTTGCAGCACATCGAACAAATGTCCGGCGAAACTGTTGCTGCTTATGAACAGCAGAAGAAAAGCGACAAAAGCAGAATGAAGAGACATCGTCGACTTGTTACATATAAACTTGATGATCTACCTTGATGGTTGTACTTCAGCTTTGCCATTAGATTCGAAACTAACCGCCCGGACATAAGGCAGGCGACCCTGCAGGGTGTCCTGGGTAGCAAATTCCAGATGCTGATTGATATAGGCATTCAGGTCGCTGCCTTTACCCGCAGCAGCCTTGTCGTCAACCGCTACCTGTACCGCAGGCGGTGCCTGCAGCGGTGTGTCTGTGTTCGCTACCATCGGAGCCATTCCCTCAGTGCCCTGCCCGGTCATGGTAACCACCATAACCACGGCGACAGATGCTGCTACAGCCATGCCAGCGACCGGTTTAAACCAGGCCGACAAATCGAAGAAACCGTTTTTTTCCGTTGATGACTCCGGCAGAGGTTTTGAAACTGAGGCTGGCATCTGTTCGGCGATATTTTCATCGGCCAGTGCTTCGCGCACCGCCTGACTGACATCTACAAAAGAGGATTCACTCATCTCGCCACGCAAAGCGTCGCCCACCATCTGGTAACGCTGCGCCACTTTTGCATCATCGGCCTCAGCAGACAACGAAAAAGACATCAGTTCGTCCTGATGCATGTCATTATCTAAAAAGGCTGAAATTTTTTCTTTACGTTTGCTCATATCCATTACTCTTGTATAACTGCGTTATATAAAGTCTTCGACTGTTTAATTATTTACAAATTCACTATAGCTCGAAATTAGCCTGAAATTAAGTCAGCAAAATTCAATCAGGCAAATTCACTCGAGACATGGTGACTGTCATCATCCAGCATCGGTGCCAGCTTGTTGTCTATTGCTTCGCGAGCACGAAATATTCGCGACCTCACGGTACCAATCGGACAATCCATTACCGCAGCGATGTCCTCATAGCTTAAACCTTCGATCTCTCGCAGCGTTATCGCTTCACGCAGATCAGGGGGCAGCTCACCCATCGCCTGATGGATGGTCGCGCCCAGTTCTGCGGCCAGCGCTTCACGTTCTGGCGAGGCATATTCTTTCAGCCATTCACTGGCACCATAGTCCTCGGCATCCTGCACGTCGATGCTGTTGGCCGGGCTCTTGCGAGACTGCGCCACCAGGTGATTCTTCGCGGTATTGATAGCGATGCGATACAACCACGTATAAAACGCACTTTCACCACGAAAATTGGGTAACGCGCGATAAGCTTTTATAAAGGCTTCCTGCACCACGTCAGGCACATCGGACTGATTTCTTAAAAAACGGGAAACTAGTTTAGATACACGCAGCTGATACTTCAAAACCAGCAGATCAAACGCTTTTTTATCACCGTCTTGTACTCGAACGACCAGCGCCTGGTCAATCTCACGTTCGCTCATCGAACCCTCTTGTTTCGGCAATTGCTCCTGCATTGCCCGAATACCGTCCATCCATGGGCATAAATGAGCGAATGATCACCCTGCAAGCTGTGACTGAGAAAATCCACTATAGTTCCCGTTGTTTTAAAGGAATCCCTGATTAATTATGAATGATGCATATTGTTACCCGACTATTCAGCTTCACAATGCAGAAACGGGACAGTCAGGCGGCAAGATGTAATTTCACGAATCGATCAGAGGTTCCTCGGATTTTTGAATTATGTATAATTAGCGTACAAACTAGGCGCGTAAACTTACCTTATTTCGTAGCTAACATAAAGCTGAATCACATAAAGCACTTTAAGACATGGCGACAACTTACCAACACGATGTACTGATTATAGGCGGCGGCGCAGCCGGTCTGAGCCTGGCGCTGCGCATTGCTGATCAATGCAGCGTGGCCATCATCAGCAAAGGCCCGAGCAAAAACGGCAGCACCTACTTCGCTCAGGGCGGTGTCTCTGCCGTCTTGAGTGAACAGGATTCCTTCGACGCGCACATCGAAGATACCATCAATGTCGGTGGCAGCCTGGCGAATAAAGAAACCATCAAGTTCACCGTCGAACACGGCCCGGAAAATATCCGCTGGATGCAGCAGCTGGGCGTGCCGTTCAGCAGCGACATTTTCAAATCAGGTAAACGTGAGCTGCATTTGACCCGCGAAGGCGGTCACTCGCACCGCCGCGTGGTGCACGCCGCCGATGCCACCGGCAAGGCGATGAGCGACACCCTGGAAAACCACGCACGCCAGCACGACAACATCACTTTTTTTGAGCACCATCTGGCCGTCGACCTGATCACCACCGAAAAACAGGGCTACGACGATGGCGACAACCGCTGCATCGGTGCCTACATACTAAACAAGCACACCAACCACGTAGAAACCTTTCAGGCGCGCTTCGTGGTGCTGGCCACCGGCGGTGCCAGCAAGGTTTATCTCTACACCAGCAACCCCGATGGCTCCACCGGTGACGGCATCGCCATGGCATGGCGCGCCGGCTGCAGCGTCAGCAACATGGAGTTCAACCAGTTTCACCCCACCTGTTTGTATCACCCGGAAGCCAAGTCATTTCTTATCAGCGAAGCGGTGCGCGGCGAAGGCGGCAAGCTGTTATTGCCCGACGGCACGCAGTTTATGCACAAGTTCGACAAACGTGGCGAGCTGGCACCGCGTGACATCGTCGCCCGCGCCATCGACCATGAAATGAAACGCCTCGGTGCCTCATGCATTTATCTCGACATCAGCCACCGCTCACCAGCGTTCATCGCTTCACATTTTCCGACTATTCATGAACGCTGCCTGAAATACGGCATCGACATCACCAAGGAACCGATCCCGGTGGTGCCGGCGGCGCACTACACCTGCGGCGGCGTGAATACCGACCTGCATGGTCGCACCGACATCAGCAATTTATACGCCATCGGTGAAACCGCACACACCGGCCTGCATGGTGCCAACCGCATGGCCAGTAACTCCCTGCTGGAATGTCTGGTGTTTGCGCAGTCAGCGGCAAAGGATATTTCATCGCAGATCAGCAAACCGTACAAAGCGCTTAAAATTTCCAACTGGGATGAAAGCCGCGTTACCGACTCGGATGAAGACGTGGTGATCTCACACAACTGGGACGAGCTGCGCCGTTTCATGTGGGACTATGTCGGCATTGTACGCACCAACAAACGCCTGGAGCGCGCCATGCACCGCGCCAGTTTGCTGCAACAGGAAATCGATGAGTATTACAGCAATTTCCGCATCAGCAATGATTTGATCGAGCTGCGTAACCTGACGCTGGTAGCCGAACTGATTATCCGCAGCGCCATGTTGCGCAAGGAAAGCCGCGGCCTGCATTTTTCACTGGACTACCCGGTAGCCGATGAGTCTTCACCGGCAAAAGACACGGTATTGAAACCACATCAAAAATCCGTCAAGGAAAAAATAAAAATCATCAAGTAAAAAAACAGTTATAAGTTTTATATTTCAAGTTACAAATTAAAACCAAAAAACTTATAACCTAAAACTTTAAACTTACAACTATCTCCTGAATATGTCACAAGCCAGCTACTTCATCGAACCCGATGATCTCGAAAAACTACGCAACCACGAAAACATCATCATCGTTGACCTGGGTAAAGCCAAACAATACACACAGGCGCATATTCCGGGCGCACACTTTGTCAATTATCTGGACATCATAAAAATCGATAAACCGGTAATGGGTTTATTGCCTGACAATGAAAACTTCTCTGCGCTGTTATCCGGCCTGGGGGTGACAAAAAAATCGCTGATCGTGGCGTATGATGATGAAGGCGGTGGCTGCGCCGCACGCTTTGTCTGGACACTGCACGTGTTCGGTCACGAAACAGCGGTTGTTCTTAATGGCGGCCTGCACAGCTGGGCGAACGAAGGTCATCCGCTGAGTAACACCACGCCCGACAAACCCGAAGCCAGTGCTTACAAGGTGACTAAAACACATCGCCACACCGCCACCCGCGCTTTTATCCAGACCCACCTGGACGATGAAAACATGGTTCTTCTTGATGCACGCTCAAGGGCTGAATATACCGGCGAAAAATTATTTGCCAGCCGCGCCGGCCACATCCCCGGGGCGATTCATTACGAGTGGACCGAATCAATGGATCAGAACAACAACCTGCGCCGCCTGCCCGCTGAAACCATTCAGCGACGACTGGATGAACTGGGCATTAGCAAAGACAAGGAAGTGGTGTGCTACTGCCAGTCACACCATCGCTCGGCCTATTCCTGGCTGGTGCTGAAATCACTGGGTTATGAGAATGTACTGGGCTATCCCGGCTCGTGGTCTGAGTGGGGCAATCATCCGGATACGCCGGTGGAAATATAGTTGGCAGTTGGCAGAAATTTTAAAAAATCACTCCTGCCTTTAGAAGTCGTTTTTTGCTTTTAACTGATAACTAATAACTGACGACTGCCAACTAATAACTAGATCGTGAGTATATTCTCACGGTAGTGTTTCAGTTCCGCAATCGAATCCTTGATGTCATCCATCGCCAGGTGGCTGGACTCTTTGGTGTACACCATCTTTTTCTCCGGTGCCCAGCGACTGGTCAGCTCTTTTAAAGTGCTGACATCAAGGTTGCGGTAGTGAAAATATTCTTCCAGTCGTGGCATGTAGCGCGCCAGAAAACGACGGTCCTGACAGATGCTGTTACCGCACATCGGCGATTTTCTTTGTGGCACATATTGTTTCAAAAAGGCCAGCGTTAAATTCTCTGCGGTCTCTTCCGAAATCGCGCTGTTTTTAACACGATCCGTCAAGCCGGATTTGCCATGCTGATTGGTGCACCACTCATCCATATTATCCATCACATCATCAGGCTGATGGATCACAATTGACGGGCCTTCATCCAGCACGTTCAGGTTTTTATCGGTAATAATGGTGGCAATCTCAATGATCAAATCTGAATTCGGGTCCAGCCCGGTCATTTCAAGATCTATCCAGATAAGGTTTTCATCACTCATTTTAGCCATAGTATTTTTTTTCCGTAAGACATCTGGAGTCTCTGATTAATTCTGCAAGATACAATTTCATGAGTTGATCAGAGACTCCTTAATTTTAAAGCTGTTTTTTTAGTACAGTATCAATGGTATATTCATCAATACTACAGGCAACCACCGATAACACAAAGAGTTTTTAATGGATCAGTTACATAATTTCACCCTTTTATTCCTGGCAATGCTGGCCGTGTCGACACTAATGCGCCTCTACCTGTCGCAACGCCAGATTAATTATGTGGCGAAACACCGTGCCAAAGTACCCGATTCATTCGCCGACAAAATCTCGCTGAAAGATCACCAGAAAGCCGCAGATTATACTACCGCCAAAGTAAAATTCGGTCGCCTGCCGCTGGCTTATGAAGTGGCACTGCTGCTTATCTGGACACTGGGCGGCGGCCTGCAATGGCTGGATCAAACCATTCTGGCACTGGAGCTTAGCCCCATCCTCACCGGCATCACGGTGATACTGGCTTTCACTTTTATCTCGGCTGCACTCGACCTGCCGTTTTCGATTTACAGCACCTTTGTCATCGAAGAAAAATTCGGCTTCAACCGCACCACCATCAAAACCTTTATCACCGACATGATCAAAGGCAGCCTGCTGGGAATGGCCATCGGTGTGCCCCTGCTGTACGTTATTTTATGGCTGATGGAACAGACCGGCGACCAGTGGTGGATTTACACCTGGCTGGTAATCAGCGGTTTCAGCCTGTTCATGATGTGGGTTTACCCGACCTGGATCGCGCCCATCTTCAACAAATTTGAACCGCTGGAGGAAGGCGAAACACTCGACCGCATCAACAGCCTGCTGACCCGCTGCGGCTTTAACAGCAATGGCATTTTTGTTATCGATGGCTCAAAACGTTCCTCACACGGCAACGCCTATTTTTCCGGTTTCGGCCGCAACAAACGCATCGTCTTTTTTGACACGCTATTGAAAATGCTTAACAACGATGAACTCGAAGCCGTACTCGCACACGAGCTGGGGCACTTCAAGAAAAAACACATCATCAAGAGCATGGCCATTTCTTTTGCTACCACCCTGCTCGGCCTCGCTATACTGGCATGGCTGATGAAGTCTGAATGGTTCTACACCGCACTGGGAGTGCAACACGCTTCAACCTACATGGCACTGCTGCTGTTCACACTGGTGCTGCCGGTTTTCACTTTTGTATTCCAGCCACTGTTCAGCATTTTTTCACGCAAGAATGAATTTGAAGCCGATGCCTTTGCCGCCGAGCAGACCGATGCCAAACACCTCATCCAGGCACTGGTCGGCCTGTACCGGGAAAATGCCAGCACACTAACGCCAGACCCTGTATATTCTGCGTTTTATGATTCGCATCCGCCGGCACCGGTACGGATTGCACGGCTTAACGCGCACGTTTGACGCTTACGCGTAATGAATAATTTTAAGGGATAACTATGAAAACACTAACCAGAAAAATATTTAAGCTCGTTTTATTTTTACTTGCTACCAGTGTCAGCAGCATTAGTCTTGCGAGCGGAAGTACCAGCGAGATAAAGGATCCTATTGCGCATGGCGAACAGGCACATAAAACCCACTGCTACAAATGTCATACCGATGAGGTTTACACAAGAGAAAACCGCTTTGTAAAATCCATCGATGCACTGAGCAAACAGGTTGCACGTTGCAAGGAAGGTAACGACATTCCCTGGTTTGATGAAGATGCTGACGCAGTAGTACAGTTCCTCAACAAAAAATATTACCGCTTTTAAGTTTCTTATTTATGGCAAAACGCAAGCTATCCAAACAGCAGAAACGTCGCATCGATAGCCTGCAAAAAAGCAGGATAAAAAACGAACAACAGGACAACGCCGCGCTGGATGAATCAAACACGCTGACCGCACGCGTCATCAGTCATCATGGTCGCCAGCTGTTTGTTGAAACCGAAGACCTGAGCAAAATAAAATGCAAGATCCGCCAGAACCTGGGCGACATCGCCTGCGGTGATTATGTGCTGGTGCAGCAGGCACTGGACACTGATGGTCAGAAAAAATCAGGCGAGTCACAATATGTCGTGGTCGCCATCAAGCCGCGGAAAAACCTGCTGGTAAAAACCGGTTTCGCCGGCGCGGTAAAACCGGTCGCGGCCAACATCGGTCAGCTGGTTATCGTCACCGCATTAAAACCAAAACCCAACCCTTATTTAATCGACCGCTATTTAATTGCTGCCGAAAACCTGCCCGCCGATGCACTCATCATTATCAACAAGGTCGACCTGCTCGATGATGAAACAAAAAAAATCGTCGACGATTTAACCGCGCTTTATCAGGGCATCGGTTATCGCGTGATCAGCGCCAGCATCAAACAGAACACCGGCCTGGATGAAATTGCTGAAGCACTGAGCAACACCACCAGCATCCTGGTCGGTTTGTCCGGTGTTGGCAAATCGTCCATCGTCAAAGCCATTCTGCCCAAAGAAGAAATAAAAATCGGTGAAACCTCGGAAGCCACCGGCGAAGGCAAACACACCACCACCGTCTCTGCGCTATACCATTTAAAAGACAACGGCATCATCATCGATTCTCCCGGCGTACGCGACTTCACCCCAATCAATAACAGCATCGATGAAATCACTTACGGTTTTAAAGATGTCCGGCAGTTTAGCGGCGGCTGTAAATTCAGTAACTGCAGCCATACCAATGAACCCGGCTGCGCCATGAAACAGGCAGTGGCAGAAGGGAAATTAAACGAACAACGGTTTAATAACTACCTGCGGATGGTGCAGGAATTTAATGAAAAAGAATAAAAAACAGTTAGTCCACAGATGGACGCAAATGAACGCAAATAAAAACAAAGTTTTTGTAGAGCGGGCACTACCCGCCGTTGAGCAGACATTTGTGCAACATGCTGTCGGGCAATGCCCGACCTACCAAAGCTAGCCCGCAAATAATGCGAAAGACGACAGAAATTATTAACGTTTTTTTATTTTTTATTTGCGTCCATCTGTGGACAAAAAACTTTTAAAAAAATTCTAGACGCGAAACCTGAAATTCACCGAAATAGGATTATGATCTGAAGAAGTAACCTGCTGCACCTCATGTTTCAACGGCTCAAGCTGCCGGTAAAAAACGTGATCGATGGCATTACCAAAAAGATGCGTTTTGTTATTTACCACATATTCCAGCGCAGACAGTTTCAACTTTTTAACCAGCTGGTTCACCACTGCCATCCGATCATCACTCCAGCTATTAAAATCACCGGCAACAATCATCGGGCCATCATGGTGTTTTACCGCATCATATAATTTATCCAGTTGCTCACGGTAATCACTCACACCCAGGGTAAAATTAATGCCGTGAATATTAGCCACCAGAAGTTTTTCATCCGAGCCATTAATCGGGTAATAACTGACCAGTGCCGATTTCGGTATCCAGATCAACGGTTCATTGACTTTAAAACCACAACTATGAACCGCACCGGCACTCGCTACATTCATCACACCAGCGGCGGTGCCATCCAGGTAAAATGCTGCATTCATGGTCCAGTTAAAATCGTGCGCTTTTAATAACGTGGTCATTTCTTCGCTCAGGGTCGCTTCCTGAATCGTCATCACATCATGCTTTTCAGAAAACGCTGACAGGTCACGCTGCCAGCCTTCATCATTACCTTTGTAGATATTCCAGTTTAAAAAAGCGATGTTGTCGGGATTTAAAGCGTGGGAATTTTCTGCAGGCGCGACCACTTTCGACACCGAATCACACGATTGCAAGGCGGTGCTGACAGCAGAGGCATTTGAAACTGACTGGTTTTTACTGGCGACGTTCACGCAGGCACTCAACGCCAGAGAGGCCAGCAGCAGGCTGATCCTGCTCATACTTGCAGAGGACATTTTAATATTGAATAAACTGATACATACTGATGATACAGTATGCCGTCAAAAACCTGAAATTCAAGTTATTTTTTGCAGCTTGATGTAACATCAAATATCAATCATCTGGCGAAAAACGTGAGTAAAAACAATCATCAATCCGGTTTTCATTTACTGAGTGACAATACCGACGCCTTCGTCGCACGTTTTGCACTGGCGACCCTTGCTGAAAAAACACTGGATATTCAGTATTACATCATGCACCAGGATGCCAGTGGTCAGTATCTGGGTTACGCCATTCTGTCGGCGGCAGACCGTGGCGTAAAGGTGCGCATTCTGGTCGACGACATCAATATCTCCGGCCGTGACAGCAATTTCAAAATGCTCAGCCAGCATGAAAATATTCAGATACGCATCTTCAACCCGCTGACTAACCGCGACTGGCTTCGTCATATCGAACTGCTGATCAACCTGAAACGCGCCGGCCGACGCATGCATAATAAAGCCTTCATCGCTGACAATGCCTCGGCCATCATCGGCGGCAGAAACATCGGCGATGAATATTTTGACGCACGAAACAAACTGAATTTTGTCGATCTGGATTTGCTGACCATCGGCCCCATCGTCAACGACATCACAACAAGTTTCAATGATTACTGGCACAGCCACTGGGCAACCCCCATCGAGGAAATAAGCAAGGCGCGTGTAGCACGAAAGCAGCTTCTGAAACTGCGAAGAAATCTGAAAGACAAATGGCACCACGCCAGAAACACCGAATATTTTCAGTCCTTAAAACAGGCCAGCCTCACACAGAAAATCATCAACAAAAAAATCGATTTCACCTGGGCCGATGCCGACCTGTTTTATGACCGCCCGGAAAAACTCTGCAAAGAGCAGCCGGAACACACCACACACATCGGCCCGCAGGTCATGCCCTATTTCAACCGGGCAGAAAAAGAACTGCTGGTCGCCACACCCTATTTCGTGCCAGGAAAAAGAGGCGTGCAGTGGTTCAGCGAAAAAAAGAAACAGGGTGTTGATATAAAAATACTGACCAACTCACTGGCCGCCACCGATGTCACTGCGGTGCACGCAGGTTACAAAAAATACCGCAAGCAACTGCTTGCCCGCGGCATCCATTTATTCGAATTAAAACCCACCGCAAAGGGTCTGCGCTCAAAAACCAGTAAAATTCTGGAAGGCTCAAAACAGGCCAGCCTGCATGCAAAATATATGGTGGTCGACCGGCAATATGTTTTTATCGGCTCGGCAAATCTCGATCCTCGCTCAGGATTGTTAAACACCGAGATCGGCGTTATGGTCAACAGCCGGGCACTGGCAGAAAAAACCACCGAACTGTTCAACAGAAGCGCCTCGCTGGAAAACAGTTACCGCTTACAACTCGATAAAAACAATGACAGCCTAAGCTGGCTCACCAGAAAAGATGAGAAAGAGATTACATTCGTTCAGGAACCGGATGCCGGCTTTGCCAGAAAACTCGCGGTCTTTCTCATCAGCCTGCTGCCGATAGAAAACCTGCTTTAAAAAAACAGCGGCTACTTTTTTCTGCGCGAACGAAAAAAATTCTGTAATAGCGTTTTGCTCTCTTCCGCCAGCACGCCGGCTTCCACTTCAAAAAAATGATTATGCTGATTCGCCGCCAGCAGATCAAAGGCACCACCCAGCGCACCGGTACGCGGCTCGGGCGCACCGTAAACCACTTTTGCCACCCGCGCATGAATCATCGCGCCAACACACATCGAACAGGGTTCCAGTGTGACGTACATGGTGGTATCGATCAGGCGATAATTATTGAGTTTTTTGCCGGCAGCACGCATCGCCATAATCTCGGCGTGCGAAGTAGCATCATGGCTGGTGATTGGCTGGTTCCAGCCCCCGGCGATCAGCTGGTTGTCTTTAATGAGGACTGCACCGACGGGGACTTCGCCGGCGGCTTCGGCTTTGCGCGCGAGCGCTAGTGCTTGCGCCATCCAGTGTGCGTCGTTCATAACGGCGTAAATGAAAAGTGAAAAATGAAAAATGAAAAATGAAAAACAAACACCAAATCCGTCTGTTTATCTTTTGTTTCTATATTTTTCATTTTTCACTTTTCATTACACGCATCATTCCCACTCAATCGTCGCTGGCGGCTTGCCGGAAATATCATAAGTCACACGCGAGATGCCATCCACTTCATTAATGATACGTGTCGAAACATGACCAAGAAAATCATACGGCAGATGTGCCCAGCGTGCGGTCATGAAGTCGATGGTTTCTACCGCACGCAGTGCGACCACGTAATCGTAACGACGGCCATCACCCATAACACCAACGGATTTCACCGGGATGAACACGGTGAACGCCTGGCTGACTTTGTCGTACAGGTCGTTTTTGTATAACTCTTCGATGAAGATGTGATCGGCCAGACGCAACAGGTCGGCGTATTCTTTTTTCACTTCACCCAGGATGCGCACACCCAGACCCGGCCCCGGGAAAGGATGACGATAAACCATGTCTGCCGGCAGACCTAATTCAACGCCGATCTTGCGCACTTCATCTTTGAACAGTTCGCGCAGTGGCTCGACCAGTTTCAGTTTCATGTTTTCCGGCAGGCCGCCGACGTTGTGATGTGATTTGATCAGGTGTGAATTTTTACTGTCGGCCGATTCAATCACGTCAGGATAAATCGTGCCTTGCGCCAGCCAGTTGGCGTTCGGCAGTTTGTTTGATGCTTCTTCAAAGATCTCGATGAATACACGGCCGATGATCTTGCGTTTTTTCTCAGGATCATCAACGCCTTTTAACTCATCAAGAAAACGTTGCTCGGCATCAACACGGATAACTTTCACGCCCATGTTTTCGGCGAAGGTCGCCATCACCTGATCACCTTCCTTGTAACGCAGCAGGCCGTTGTCGACAAACACACAGGTCAGCTGATCGCCGATTGCCTGGTGCAACAACGCGGCGACCACGGAAGAATCGACACCGCCGGATAAACCTAAAATAACTTCGTCATCGCCCACCTGTTTACGGATGCGTTCGATGTTGTCCTGAATAATATTGCCCGCGTTCCAGTCCGAAGCACAGCCACAGATGCCATGCACAAAGCGCTCGATAATGCGCTGCCCCTGTTTGGTGTGAGTCACTTCGGGATGAAATTGCAGGCCGTAAAAATGACGCGATTCATCCGCCATGCCGGCGATGGGTGCGTTGTCCGTGCTGGCGATGCAAACGAAGTTTTCCGGCAGCTCATCAACCTTGTCACCATGCGACATCCACACATCGAGCATGCCAAAACCTTCTTCGGTGACATGATCTTCAATATCTTTTAACAGCGCGCTGTGATTGCGCGCACGCACCTGGGCAAAACCGTATTCGCGATGGGTCGACGCGGTGACCTTGCCACCAAGCTGTGCTGCCATGGTCTGCATGCCGTAACAAATGCCCAGCACCGGCACGCCGGCTTCGAATACATACTGCGGTGCGACCAGCGTATCATCAGCATTTACCGACTCCGGCCCCCCCGACAGAATAATGCCTTTAGGCGCAAACGCTTTGATCTCATCGCCAGTCATGCCGGTGTGATGCACTTCGCTGTAAACCCCGGCTTCACGCACGCGCCGCGCGATAAGCTGGGTGTACTGCGAACCGAAGTCGATGATTAAAATGCGATCTGAATGGATGTCATGCATAGTTGTGTGTCTAAATTTTAGAAATTCTATCCACAGATGAACACAGATAAACGCAGATATCTAAAAACAATTTTAGATTTTTATCTGTGTTCATCTGTGTTCATCTGTGGACGATAAAAAAATTTTTGTTTTGATCTTTTTAAGAAGAACGGTAATTCGGCGCTTCTTTGGTGATGGTCACATCATGCACATGCGACTCGGACATACCGGCACCGGAGATACGAACAAACTCGGGTTTGGTACGCATTTCATCCAGATTGGCACAACCGACATAGCCCATGCTGGAACGCAGCCCGCCCATCATCTGATGTACGATGGTGCCCATCGGGCCTTTGTAGGCAACACGGCCTTCGATGCCTTCCGGCACCAGCTTCTCGCTGCCTTCTGAACTGTCCTGGAAATAACGGTCGCTGGAACCCTGCTTCATAGCACCAATCGAACCCATGCCACGATAAGCCTTATACGAGCGTCCCTGATACAAGATGACATCACCCGGTGCTTCTTCGGTGCCAGCCAGCATGCCGCCAACCATGATGCAGTAACCGCCCGCGGCGATGGCTTTTGCCATATCACCTGAATAACGAACACCACCGTCAGCGATCAGCGGTACGCCTGTGCCCTCAAGCGCCGCGGCTACATTTGATACTGCGGTAATCTGCGGCACACCAACACCGGCAACAATGCGTGTGGTACAGATCGAACCCGGGCCGATACCGACTTTAACGCCGTCTGCGCCAGCATCAACCAGTGCGGTTGCTGCCGCACCGGTGGCGATATTGCCGCCAATAACCTGCACATCAAAATGCTTCTTCACCCAGCTAACGCGGTCGAGCACCGCTTGTGAGTGACCGTGTGCGGTATCCACCACGATCACATCAACACCTGCGCCAACCAGTGCTTCAACCCGTTCCTCTGTGCCTGCACCAGTGCCGACCGCCGCACCAACACGCAGACGACCTTCGCCATCTTTTGCTGCCATCGGAAAATCAGTCGACTTCTGAATATCTTTCACCGTGATCATGCCGCGCATCTCAAATGCATCGTTGACCACCAGCACACGTTCGATACGGTGTTCATGCAACAGTGCCAGCACATCCTGCTTGGAAGCACCTTCTTTCACTGTTACCAGCTTTTCTTTCGGTGTCATCACTTCGGTCACCGGCTTGTCCAGCCCGGTTTCAAAACGCACATCACGGCTGGTTACCAGACCAATCAGCTCACCGTTTTTCACCACCGGCATGCCAGAGATATGATATTTCTCACGCAGCGCCATCACATCACGCACCTTCATATCAGGGGTTACGGTAACCGGCTCGGTGATCACACCACTTTCATATTTTTTGACTTTATTAACTTCAGCGGCCTGCTGCGTCGGGGTCATGTTTTTATGAACAATACCCAGACCACCTTCCTGAGCAAGCGCAATAGCCAGACGTGATTCAGTTACCGTGTCCATCGCTGCGGACAACAGGGGGATATTCAGGGTAATGTCCCGGGTAACCTTTGTCTGCAAGGAGACATCCTTTGGCATCATTACCGAATGCGCAGGAACCAGTAAAACATCATCAAAGGTTAAGGCTTCTTCGATTATTCGCATAACAATTCCCGCATGGCGCTTTTAGTGACTTGGAAAAAGCGAGACATTATACCCTAAAGCCGCCTCGGAAACACGAGGCAGCGCCAAAATAAAAGCAAAATCATGGGCAGCTGAAGCCATATAAACTTACCCCGGAGAACCGTTTTTATCCAGGCAGAACTTAATGAGCAGGTGTATGCCTACCTCACACCACAGCTCTTCGAGGGACACGAATGAAATTAACACTGCCGGGTACGCTGCTTATCACATTATCCTCTTCTATCACCGAGGTGACAGCGTCCTTGACAGCATAGTCGAACCGGCTTACGGACTGTGGGGAGGTGGTGTATAGCAAGTCGTAATCTGAATTATAAAGAGAGTGAAACCAAAACTGGTTTCATACCCTTTATCT
>WFOC01000087.1 GCA_015488295.1 Gammaproteobacteria bacterium | reverse complement strand
GACGATGATATTTTTTATCGCCATCTTCCCTCTCCTTTTACAGTCTTTTTCATATTCAATCAGACCCTGATCAGCGCTGATTTTTTATAACTATGGGCCGACTGGCTAACCAGTGCGGCTTCATCATCACGTCTTTTCAACAAACCATCCAGCCCCCTGCCCTGCCACAAACGCTTCATATTCAGTATTTCCTGCGCGATGCCGGCATAGTCCTGCTGCAATACCAGCGGCCTGATTGCCGCCATTTCTTTTCTTCGCGCACCACTCATCGCTGTACCCCGGTTGTACACCAGCGACAACAACGCTGCCTGCGCATCGGCATGCAGTTTTTCAACACCGGGATAAGCCTTGCGTGTAACAGCGGCATAACGTGGCAAAGTGCGTTCACTAAAAACCGCCGTCACATCTTCAAAAGCCAGCTTCACTGTTTTTACACGAGGCAACTGTTTTTTAGCTTTATCAGCTTTTATACCGGAAACTTTTTTCAGTTTTTCCAGATCCGCATCAGACACTCTACCTGACCAGTCGCGTTGAATTTGCGCAGCACGGTTATAGCCAAGATCATAGCCGATACCGATAGTCACACCCGAAGCACCACCTGGCCAGATCGGATGTTTCAGAAATTTATTGTAGTATGATTTTGAAACAATTTCGTGCTGCACAAGCTGCGCCATACCAGCACCTGATATCATCAATGAATAATTATCTTTTGTTGCATCATTCTGATTAAACAGATTATTTTCTATTGCCGTCAGCGTGTCCGGGCCGATTATCCCATCAGGCTCAAGGTTTAAATATTTCTGGATATGTTTGATACGATCAGAAGTAGATCGGGCATTAGTATTCATAGCGATTTCCACACGTCCTTATGTTTAGAATACAGCCCGTTTTTTACAGAAACAAAATCCAGAAAAATCTCTGGAAAAAACCGGTGTATTCAGGCAATGACTGGAACTCTACACCCGATTATATAAATTGCAAACAGGTATTTTATAAATAATCTGTTTATAGGCTGGGCAGCATCGCCAGGACAGCATTCGATGTGACGGGTAAAAATCAATCTCGCACATTTGTTTTTCAAAACGGTTTACAACAGGATTGTCGTATGGAGGCGGCTGTTCGCCATGAGGTTATCAGAGATAATAAAAACGATTTCTTATCGAAAATAAAAAGCCGGATCAGGAAAGAGCCAGCCATTTTTTTGCCAGGCCTGCGACAGGGCATCGACCAGTTGAAAGCAGGGTTATCCATTTCCAGGCGGCTGCCGGGTAAACTGAAAACGTGCTACCCGAAAGACACAGGCATCGTCAATGATGCCTGTACTGTTGCAAGAAAAAAAATTTTTAAACACGAACAGTGCAAAACTTAATCTTTGTCGTTAGTTTCCAGTGCTGTCGCAAGTGGAAACCAGAATGGTTTACTCATCACGCAAAATATCCAGGCAAAGGCCGCGTAAAGCAAACCACCGATGGCAATAAAACTAAACTGGGTATCAGCGGCCTTCAGTTCACCAAAAATACTTATGCCAAATGCCACAATAAACACCAGCAGACCCGTTAGAATATTAAGCCTTAAAATACGGCGACGAAGCAGCGCCCGATCCATTGAAAGCACTTTCATAACATACTCCAGAACAAGCAAAATAAGAAAAACGTAATTTAATGAAATATTAAATCAGCGTCTTTGATATACATCATTAAAGAGCAAATAAAAGGCTTTACCGGTTTTGAATATCAGAAATCAATCGGTAAATAAAAGAAGATAAAACGCCCCTGCTCAATGTCAATTTTCAACGTCGCGCCGTGGTACAGGGCGTAATCAATGTAGCCGGGAATGGCGCTGTTAACGTGACACTCACTGGCATGTTGCGGTGATTCGAAATCACGGTCACGGTCATACCAGGCCAGCAGCATGTGCTCGCCGATTCGCTTTTCAGCCTCGGCATTCGCCAGCTGCATGGCCTGCATGTAATCGTCCAGTGCCGGTTCGGGCGACAGCTCGACAATAGTCACGCCGGTATAATCCGGCGCTGTCGGCATGTTGCATTTTGACCCGGTGGACATAATACCCGCGCTCAGGCTTTGGAATAAATTTCCGAACCGGCTTTTTTGAACTCCTCCGATTTTGCTTTCATGCCTTCATCCAGCGCGATTTCGATTTTATCGAAACCATGTTCTGCGGCATAATCGCGCACGTCCTGGCTGATTTTCATGCTGCAAAACTTCGGCCCGCACATGGAGCAGAAATGCGCCACTTTGTGGGCTTCTTTCGGCATGGTCTCATCGTGGTATTCGCGTGCGCGTTCCGGGTCGAGCGCAAGGCGAAACTGGTCTTCCCAGCGGAATTCAAAACGCGCCTTGGACATGGCGTTATCACGTATCTGCGCACCAGGATGGCCTTTGGCAAGATCGGCTGCGTGTGCTGCAATCTTGTAGGTGATAATACCAACACGCACATCTTCTTTGTTGGGCAAACCTAAATGCTCTTTCGGTGTTACGTAACACAACATGGCGCAGCCGTACCAGCCAATCTGCGCCGCGCCGATACCGGAGGTAATGTGGTCGTAGCCGGGCGCGATGTCAGTAGTCAGCGGGCCGAGCGTGTAAAACGGCGCTTCCATACAGTCTTCCAGTTCCTTGTCCATATTCTCCTTGATCATCTGCATCGGTACGTGACCGGGGCCTTCGATCATCACCTGCACATCATGCTGCCAGGCGATTTTGGTCAACTCACCCAGGGTTTCCAGTTCGCCAAACTGCGCTTCGTCGTTGGCATCGGCCAGTGAACCGGGGCGCAGGCCGTCACCCAGTGAGAACGAGACATCGTAGGCTTTCATGATCTCGCAGATTTCTTCAAAGTGCGTGTACAAAAAGCTTTCTTCATGATGCGCCAGACACCATTTCGCCATGATGGAACCGCCACGAGAGACGATGCCGGTCATGCGTTTTGCGGTCATCGGCACGTATTTCAGGCGCACACCGGCGTGGATGGTGAAGTAATCCACGCCCTGCTCAGCCTGCTCGATCAGCGTGTCTTTGAAGATTTCCCAGGTCAGGTCTTCAGCAATACCGCCGACTTTTTCCAGCGCCTGATAGATCGGCACCGTGCCGATAGGCACCGGCGAGTTACGCAGAATCCATTCGCGGGTTTCGTGAATATTTTTTCCGGTGGACAGATCCATGATGGTATCGCTGCCCCAGCGGATGCCCCAGACCATTTTTTCGACTTCTTCAGTAATCGATGAAGTCACCGCCGAGTTGCCCAGATTGCCGTTGATTTTCACCAGGAAATTACGGCCGATGATCATCGGTTCCACTTCCGGGTGGTTGATGTTGGCAGGAATAATGGCGCGGCCGCTGGCAACTTCATCGCGAACAAATTCCGGCGTGATCTCGTGCGGCAGGTTGGCACCGAAGGACTGTCCCGGGTGCTGCATCATCACTTTTGCGTAAGCCGGGTCTTTGCGCAGTTCCTGCAATTTCATGCTCTCGCGGATGGCGATGTATTCCATCTCCGGCGTGACAATACCCTGCTTCGCATAATGCATCTGCGTGACATTTTTGCCCTTGATGGCGCGGCGCGGCGTGCGGATATGTTCAAAACGCAGGTCAGCCAGCGCCGGATCACTCTGGCGCTGCTGGCCAAAATCAGAAGTCGGGCCCGCAAGCTCTTCTGTGTCATTGCGCTCAAGAATCCAGTTGCTGCGCACATCGGCCAGGCCTTTCAGCAGGTCGATCTGCACATCCGGGTCGGTGTAAGGCCCGGAGGTATCGTACACCGGAATCGGCGGGTTCGGCTCTGCGCCAAAGCTGGAAGCGGTGTCTTCGAGATAAATTTCCCGCATCGGCACCCGGATATCAGGGCGTGAGCCTTCGACATAGATTTTTTTCGAACCATCGAGTGGTTTGGTGGAATCGGAAGACAGCTCGGCTGCGCGATCAAGGAACTCTTGCGGGATGGCACTCATAAAATGGATACTCTTAAAATAACCTGGAACAGATGGAAGTAAACGCCCATGATACCCGATTTAGCCCTGTTATAAAAAGTTATAAGTTGTAAGTTTAAAGTCACCCCCCCCTAAAACTACGGTATTTTGCCCATAGTGTGTAGGTCGGGCATTGCCCGACAAAATACAGCTTAAACGCCCCAATGTCGGGCAATGCCCGACCTACTTTGCTTATAACGGGCAACACCGTTTTTCACTGAAAAACTACCTTCGCCGGCCATCTCAGGGTAGAATGACTGCCTTTCTAATCGATCAAACATGAAGGCGATTTATGGACTTCGAAAAAGCGCGATTTAATATGGTTGAACAGCAGGTGCGCCCATGGGACGTACTCGACCCACGTGTACTGGCGGTAATCAGCGAAATTCCGCGTGAGCAGTTCACCCCGAACGAATACAAAAATCTGGCTTATGTCGATACCCGTATTCCACTCGGCCAGTACGAAGACCACGTCTGCAATATGTCCAAGCCCATCATCGAAGGTCGCATCCTGCAGGAAATGAATATTTGCGAAGACGACCTGATTCTGGAGATCGGCACCGGCAGCGGCTACCTCACCGCCTGTTTGGCGAAGCTGGGCCGCCACGTCGACAGCGTTGATATCAACGAAGACCTGACCGCGATGGCCGAGAAAAACCTGAACGCGCTGGGCATCAACAACGTCAATCTGGTCAGCGGCGATGCCTCCGAAGGCTGGCAGCAAAAAACCAGTTACGATGTCATCATCATCTCCGCCGCCATGAAAAGCATTCCCGATAGTTATAAAAAACTGCTGACAACCGGCGGCAGAATGTTTGTTGTGGTCGGCGAAGCGCCGGTCATGACTGCACACCGCATCACCCGCACCGGCAAGAATGAGTGGCAGGACGAAACCCTGTTCGAAACCAGCATCGAACCAATAATTCAACCTGTCGAACAAAAATTTGAATTTTAGGGACGCAGCGATAAATCATGCGTGAATTTAGTGCGCTGCAATTGCAGGCGCATCTTGAGAGCTGTAAGACACAACCTTTGCTGCTCGATGTTCGCCAGCCCTGGGAATTTGATGTCTGCAAGATTGAAAACAGCATTTTAATCCCCATGTCTCAGATTCCGGCAAAAATTGATTCACTTGATGCTGAACGTGAAATCGTGGTCATTTGCCATCACGGCATCCGCAGCCGAAGTGTCGGGCGCTATCTGGAACACGCCGGCTTCAGCAATATCATCAATTTATCCGGCGGTGTTGACCAGTGGGCAAAAAAGGTCGACAAACAAATGGCAACCTATTAACTATTGATGAAAAATAAAATGAAATTTCTACGACAAAGTGCTATTGGCTTATTTCTGTGCTCGATGGCAAACACCTCTGCCGCGCTTGATCTGAACGAAGCCCTACAACTCGCCCAGCAATACGACACCACTTATCAGGCAGCCTACGCATCGTACCTGGCAGCCACTGAAGCCTCGTCACAAAGCACCGCTGCCATCCTGCCGCAGATCGGTTTTAACGCTTTCGTGCAACGCGGCACCAATGAAACCGACCGTGCCGGTCAGGTATTCACGTCTAAAAATAACAGCGATGGCTATTCGCTGAATCTGAACCAGGTTATCTACAACAAATCCGTTTTTGACAAACTGGACCAGTCCGATGCCATCGTCGCCAAAGCAGTGGCCGATCTGGAAGCAGCCAAGCAAGATGTCATCATCCGCGTTTCCACCGCCTACTTTGATGTGCTCACCGCCATCGACACCCTGGAAACCGCCAGCGCCGAAAAGAAAGCCATCGGCAAACAGCTGGAACAAAGCAAGGAGCGCTTTAATGTCGGCCTGTCAGCCATCACTGACGTGAAAGAGCAGCAGGCAAGTTACGACATCGCCGCCGCTGATGAAATCATCGCCATCAACAACCTGTCGAACAAACGTGAAGCACTGCGCGTCATCATTAACACCTATCCGGAAAAACTGGATATTGTCAGCGATGACACCCCGCTGGTCATCCCCGAGCCGATGGACATCGATGCCTGGCAGGAAAAGGCCCTGCAGCGAAACTTCAAACTACTGTCAGCCAAATATTCTGTTGATGCCGCACAAAGCGCCTACGATGCCAGCAAGGGCGGGCACCAGCCGACACTAAGCCTGAACGCGTCTTATGGCGTGACAAATTCCGAAGAACGAAATTTCTCCGGCTTCCTGTTTCCGGCCAACACCAGCACCGATGCAAAAGTGCTGCTGTCACTGGACATTCCGATTTACCAGGGCGGCTTCACCAGTTCAACCATCCGTCAAAAAGCCTCTGAACTCGACCAGGCAAAAGCCCTGCATGAAGCCGAAAAGCGCCGTACCATCGCGCTGGCTCGCAGCGCTTATTTGAGCGTGCAGGCAGACATCGCCACCGTAAAAGCCAGAAAACAGGCGGTCATCTCAACCCAGACCTCACTGGATGCCACACTGGCCGGTTACGATGCCGGCACCCGCACCAGCGTTGACGTTTTATTATCACAGCGCCTGCTGTACAGCAGCCAGCGTGACTATTATGTAGCGCGTTATACCTACCTGAAAAACGCGCTCGAACTAAAACGCATCGCCGGTATGCTGTCAGCAAAAGACATCGACCAGATCAACAAATGGCTGATACCAAAAAAATCAGAATTCTAAAAAAACAGCTCGGGCACACAAAGCAAAAACAAGCCGAACGGACACTGATGCCGCTGAACAATAAAAGTGAACAAAAAAATCGATAAGTCACTGCAGTTCCGTTCTTACCTGGCTCCCAGACACTGGCCGATGTGGTTCGCCATCGGCATGCTACGACTGAGCTCCTACCTGCCGACATCCATCACCCACATCATCGGCCCTGCACTGGGCATGTTGATTTACCGCTTCGTGCCCTCACGACGACGCATCGCCTGCATCAATTTAAAACAGGCCTACCCGGACTATAGCGACAAACAAATCAACGACCTCGCCAAAAAATCTTTCAAAAGCCTGGGACTGTCGATCTTCGAAATGGGCACCGCCTGGTTTAAAACAGACAAAGCCCTGAAAAAACAGTGCCAGATCGAAGGCAGGGAACACCTCGATAAAGCGATGGCAAAAAACAAAGGCGTGATTTTACTCACCGGCCATTTCACCACGGTAGAAATGGGGGGCCGGCTAATCAGCCTGTACCTGGATAAATACAACGCGGTTTTCAAAAAAGCACACGACCCGCTGTTCAACGCCATCATGGTGCATTACCGCTCAAAAATGGGTGACGAGCTGATCGAAACCCGCAACGTGCGCGCTTTCATTCGCGGTCTGAAAAAAGGCCACGCCACCTGGTTCGGTCCGGATCAGGATTTCGCCGATCAGGACATCGTGTTCACACCGTTTCTTGGTGGCATCGCTTCTACACTGACCGCCACCGCAAAAATGGCACGTATGACCGGTGCAGCAGTGGTGCCGTTTTACCCGGTGCGTCTGGAAAAAGGCAGAGGTTATAAACTGATCGTGCTGCCGGCACTGGAGAATTTTCCCAGCGATGATATCAAAGCCGACAGCGCTCGCGTCAACAAAACCATCGAGAACATGATCTACCAGAACCCCGAACAATATCTCTGGTCACACAAGCGCTTCAAAAAGCAGCCTGACGGCAAGCCCAGTCTCTACCAGTAACATGCGCATTTATCGACTCCTGCTTATCGCCCTCAGCCCGCTTCTGGCAGCGTATATTCTGGGGCAGTCGATTCGCGCAAAAAGCCCGCGCTATTTTCGCCAGCGGCTTGGTTTCGGTTACAACCAGCTACCTGAAAACAGTCTGTGGTTTCATTGCGCTTCGGTGGGTGAAGTCATCACTCTGCTGCCACTGCTGAAAGACCTGCACAGGAAAAATCCGGCATTAAAATTCATCATCACCAGCAACACCGTCACCGGCGGAAAAATCATCACCCAGCAAAACCTTGATTACCTGTTTCACAGCTATCTGCCTTTCGACTGGGTCAGCGCCATCAAACGCTTTATCAACAAAACAAAACCCGCTTCGCTGTTCATAATGGAAACAGAAATATGGCCCAACCTGTTTTCTGTCTGCCACGATAACGGCATTGCCATACACATGATAAACGCGCGTTTATCCAGCAAGACCACCACAGCAAAACCCTGGATCAAGGCCCTGCTGAAAACCGCGCTGTCAAAAGTGAGCAGCATATCAGCACGCTCGGAAGAAGATGCGCTGTCTTATGCACAACTGGGCGCAGATAAAAACATCATAAGCACCGCTGGCAATTTAAAATTCACTTCCGTGCTCGACGAGCAGCAGACAACAGCAGAAAATGATTTTTCAGTAGAAAGAGAATATGTGCTCGTCGCCTCCACCCACGAGAACGAAGAAGCACAGATTTACAGGCACTGGAAAAAGCTGAACCGCGATGAACTGCTGATCATCGCCCCCCGGCACCCTGAACGCGCAGGTAGCATCATCAGGCAACTGTCATGCCGCGAGCTGGCACAAAGAAGCAAGCATGAAAGCATCAGCAAAACCACCGAGGTATTTCTGCTCGACACGGTAGGCGAGCTGAAAAACTATTTCGCCAGGGCAAAGCTGGTCATCATGGGCGGCTCGTTTGTGCCGGTAGGCGGGCACAATATTCTGGAACCGGCACGTTACAGACGCGCCATCATTACCGGGCCGTATATGGAAAATTTCAGGCAGGAACTCGCCCTGATGAAAAAACAGGAAGCCATTATGCAGCTGGCTTCAGTGGAAGCGCTGACAGCGGCCTTAAAAAAACTTCTGGACGAAAAAGAAAGCCGCGAGACTTTACAGAACAACAGCTCGCAGCTAACCGGGCAGGCAGAAAAAATCCTGCAAAAATACACTGACATCATACAGGCCGCCAGCTGAATCATCGCTCAGGCCCTGGCGAGCTGGCGACTCATTCATCTTCCAGAGTAACCGGCGTAACAAAACCCTCAGGCTTGACGGTGAGCACCGAGCAGTTCACTTCGCTCAACACTTTCTCTGCTGTATTGCCGATAATAAAACCGGAAAGCCCGGTACGACAAACCGTACCCATGACCAGCAGGTCGATGGCTTTTTTCTTCTCCAGCTTGATAATCGCTTTGGGAATATCCATATCCCGGGGCATGTGACGGTGACTGATAATACCTTTCATGTCCACACTGGACAGCAGACGATCCAGTCGGGTGGCGTATTCGTGTTTGTTTTTTCTACGCAGCTCCTGAAGTGACTCGTCACTCATATTGCCACGCACCTGCATATAACCTTCGCCGTATACCGACCACACCTGAACAACGTGCAGCTCACTATCATCCATACGCGCCAGCGAACTGGCCAGCTCCATAATCAGCGGATTAAGCGAGCCTCGATTATTATCATCAGGAAAATCATTGGTAACATCCACCGCCGCCATGATTTTTTTGTATTTGGTGCGTTTTGCCGGTTTCACCACCCACACCGGGCAGGGACATTTTCGCATCAGGTGCATGGAGGTGCTACCAAACAAACGTTGCTTGATGCCGCCTTTGCCTTCCGCCGCCATAATCACCAGATCATGTTTACCGCGTAATACCTGGCGGATAATTTCGATAAAAGGCGTACCGGTGAGCACCACCGATGCCACATCAACACCCTGCTTCCTGATGTCCTCAACCAGCGCATCCACTTTTTCCTGGCTGCCTTCAATCACCATCCGGAAAAGCTCATCAGGGGAAATCACGGTAATCGCCATGCCCATGTTTGAGGGCACCTCTTTAACCACCGACATCACCGTCAGTTTCGCCTGGTTCTGGCTGGCCAGCGACACAGCGCGTGACACAGCCTGATTCTGCTTGCTTTCAAAATCACAAAAAAGAAGAATATTTTTAAATCTTTGCATAACATCCCCACTTGCCTAAAGTTTGACGAATCATTCAAAGCCCCAACCAGCACACCAAACGACTTCAATCTGAATTAACGTAGCAATGCCATTTCCCCTCTAAAACAACAAAGCCTCGACGACTGTATAGTACATTCCTCCAATGTATTAAAAATTTCCGGAAGAATAGTTGCCCAGGTCAAAAACCCGTGCGATTTTAAAAAATAATTTGCCAGGCCAGAAACATGAAAATCATAACCAGCACCAGAAACAGCGATGCACCAACAGCCCACCGCCTGAAGCCATTCTCACCCGCCTCCAGCAGAAACACCAGCCCGGAATAACACTGCCCGACACGCCTGTATATCGACAATAAAAACCGGCGCTTAAACAATGTCCGGTAACTGCGTAACATCATCGCATGCAGAACCGGCCAGAGCACTCTCTCCACAGGCAGCAATATATCACCCGAAGCAATGCGAAAATGAAAAGGCCACTTGCCGTGTTTTGCCAGCCAGTAAATAACCGCCGCCAGGCCGCCAGCAAAAACCACCGGCCATAAAGCACCTGCCAGTTTTTCCGGCAACCACAAACCTTCCGCCGCCGAAAATGGAAGAAAACCCGGACTCAGAACCACCACCATAAACAGCACTGTCCATGACAGCCACATCATCCGGGTTTTTACAACCACGACCGAGCCGGCGCGCTGCCGTGGCCATACCAGATACAGAAAACGCGCCATCAACAGGCAGGTTGCCACCGAACTCCAGGGCAGCAGAACCTGCAGCCAGCCAGCCCAGAATGAAGCAACCGAAGCGGCCTGCACATGCAAAAGATATTTAGCGATCATGCCGCTGGTCATCGGTGCCCCCGCCAGCGACAGGGCCGGAAGCAGCAGGCCAGCAATTAACAGATAACGCTGCCACTTCGACACCGGTGCCGCAGTCACCATATCAACACCGAGGAACAATGCCGCTTTAGCCAGACCGTGTTGCAGGGCATAAACCAGAATGGCGGCCAGAATAAGCGGCCAGTTTTCCGGCGCAATAAAACCGAGACCCAGCGCAGCGGTCATAACACCCATGGTACTGATGCTGGAATAGGCCAGCACCGTTTTGGCATCGCGCTGCAACAGGCCGACAAACGCCGCATAAAAAATCGCCAGCAAACCGGCAGCCAGCACCACCCCGCCCCAGCCGGGCAAAGCAAGCTCCCCCAGTGGCAGCACACGTAACCAGCCCAGCAGACCGGCTGAAATCATCGCACCTGAAAGAACCGCACTGGCCGGCGTTGGTGCCACCGGATGTGCCAGAGGCAGCCAGACGTGCAAACCAATCACGCCTGCCTTGATACCAAAACCAAGCAGCATCAGCCCGATAATCCAGTCCCGTAATGCAGCCTCTGCCAGCGCACTTTGCACCGCCACAAATTCGATACTGCCGGCAGCCCGTGCAGCCAGCACCAGCGCAGCAAACAACATCACCTCACCCAGCACCGCCAGTATGATGTAGATCCGCCCGGCGCGTAAGGCTTCAGGCGTGCGCTGAAAAATCACCAGGCCGTATGATGCAAAACTCATCAAGGTAAAAAAGGTGTAAAAAAGCACCATGTCCTGCGCCACGATCAAACCCAGATTGCCCGCCATGGCCAGCAGGAACCAGCTTAAAAACCACGCCCGCGAACAGGATTCAGAAAAATAACCCGTGCTATAAACACCCGCAACCAGCCACAGCAGTGCAGTAAAAAACAAAAAGACTCCTGCCGTCTCATCAAACCCCAGATAACTACCGAACAACAGCCAGGGCAGCTCGACACTAACACCGGGCACCATCAACAGCGAAACCACAAGCGCGGGCAATGCCGCCCACGGCGCGAACCACAGAGCAAACCGGCGCAGCGGCGGTAGCATCAGGGCAATCGCAAGCAATAGCGGCAAAACCGGGATCAGAAGCAGTGAAGGCAGGGTTAACGCACTATTCACGGCACATACTCCAGCGTGATAATAAAACGCACCCATTGCAGAGGGCTAAAAGGTGCCGATGCCAGCAGCCCCAGCAGCAGTGACAGAAAAGCTGTGATCAACGGTGGCAGCAGCAACGCCAGAGAAGTTTCCACGCGACCAAACGAACGTTCCGCCGGCCAGCTTGCCGCCGGCACCTTAAACCAGGCGCGATACAGCACAGGCAGAAAATAAGCCGCATTGAGCAGGCTACTGCCAACCAGCACCGGAACCACCCAGCCCTGCCCGGCCTCCAGCGCACCCAGCCCGAGATACCATTTGCTGATAAACCCGGCCATCGGTGGCGCACCGATCATACCAAAAGCACCGATGGTAAACGCCGCCATGGTCCAGGGCATGCGCCGGCCAACGCCATCCATTTCACTGATTTTATGAACCCCCAATGTCTCAGCAAGATTACCCGCACAGAAAAACAACGTGATCTTCATCACTCCCTGATGCACCAGATGCACCAGCCCGCCCACCGCTGCCACCGGCCCGACAATAGCGGTGCCCAGAACAATATATGAAACCTGGCTGACAGTAGAAAACGCCAGCCGGCGTTTCAGATCATCCTGAAACAGTGCGCGCACCGAGCCGTAAAGAATGGTCACCGCCGCCAGTATCGCCAGTGGCAGAGCCACCCCCAGACTAACCGCAAAGTCGATACCGTACACATCATAAACTACCCGCACGATACCAAAAGCCCCTGCCTTCACTACCGCCACCGCGTGCAGCAAAGCACTCACCGGCGCGGCCGCCACCATCGCCTGCGGTAGCCAGCCATGCAGAGGCAGCAGCGCAGCCTTCACCCCCACGCCTGCAATCAACAGCACAAAAATGATAACAAGTTCTACGCGATGCCCGGTCACCAGATCAGCCACAAACCCCTGACTGGTAAATTCCAGCGAACCGGCCAGACCATAAAGCCACACGGTGCCGACCAGCAGCGAGGTGCCGCCGGCAACCGTATAAGCAAGGTAAATACGCCCGGCGCGGCGCGCTTCCTGTGTCCCGCGATGCACAATCAGCGGGTACGTCACCAGCGTCAACATTTCAAAAAACAGCAGAAAAGTCATCAGATTGCCGGCCAGCGCAACACCCACAGTAGCAGTCACACACAGGCTGAAAAAACCAAAAAACCGGCTGCGATGCGGCGAACCTTCAAGATAGCCAATGGCATAAACCGTTGTAATCAACCAGAGCACCGCCGATAGTGCAACAAACAAAAGCGATAACGCATCAGCACGCAGCACCAGATCCAGCCCGGGCAACAGAGAAAAACGAAACTCATAATGATGGCCGTTAAAAACACCCCAGATCAAAATGCCGACCAGCACCAGTTTGAGCGAAGCACCACCCAGATTTAACAGGGTGCGCATCACCACTCGCTCTTCAGGCAAAAAGAAAATAAGCAGACCCGGCAGCAGCGAACTGGCCAGAATGCATAATGGCAGCCAGACATCCCAGTTTATGGCATACACTAGCTACCACCTCCGCCAAAAGGTGCGCCAATGTCCATCACCGCCAGCGGCCAGGAAGCAAACAGCCCCATCAGAACCGCAGCCAGCGCCAGCACCAGAGCAGACCACTCCATGATGGCAGGCACCGGTTTTGCTTCATGGCTGATTTCAGCACGAGTAAAACTATGACCAATGACATTAAAAATATAGGCAGCAGCCAGCAGGCCACCAACAATGATAACGGCCACCCACCACCACTGACCGGACTGCAGCGCAGCATCAAGCAGCATCCACTTGCCGATAAAACCACCACTAAACGGCAACCCCATGCTGCTGACACCTGCCAGAGCAAACGCTGTCAGCGACAACGGCAAACGCTGTGCCACCCGGTCAAGATCGGCAATACGGTCATGACCACCAAAACACAATATATTGCCGGCAGCCAGAAACATGGCAGCTTTCGCCAGCGCGTGAGATAGCAGCAGATAAAGACCTGCCTGCCACGCCATCAAACTGGCCAGCGGAAACACCAGAAACAGATAACCTATCTGCGACACCGTGGAATACGCGATCAGCATTTTAAGCCGGGTCTGACGCAGAGCCTGCACCCCGCCCCAGAGCACAGCCGCCGCGCCAAGCACACCCAGTAGCTGGGCGGCGGCCGTGCTATCCTGCGAAAACACTTCCAGCCACAACCGCAGCAAAATATAAAACGACGCTTTCACCACCAGTGCAGACAACAGCGCACTCACCGGTGCCGGTGCGCTGGCATGTGCCGGTGGCAACCAGAAGTGCAGCGGAAATAACGCTGTTTTGAACAGCAGGCCGACAGTCATCAGCGCCATCGCCGCCCACACTGCAGGCGTTGATTCCACCCGCTCGGCCAGCAGCGCAATATCCACCGTACCAAAACTGTGATACAGCAACGCCACCCCCAGCAGATAACACAATGAGCCCAGCAAACTGACCAGCAGATAACGCATGGCCGCGCCCAGGGCATCCACCCCACCGGCCAGTGCCACCAGCGCCACCGCCGCCAGCCCCAGCAGTTCCAGCGTGACATAAAGATTAAAAATATCGGCGGATAAAAACAGCGCATTCATCGCTGTCCACAACAGCATCCACAACGGCCAGAAATGCACGGCTTTCCCGGCTTTGAAATAAGCCATGGAATAAACGCTGACCACCAGCCCGACCAGAGCCACCACCATCAGCATCAACAGGCTCAGACCATCAACATACAGATCGATGCCCAGCGGCGCACCCCAGCCGCCAACCGCATAACGCAACGCGCCCTGATTCATGACCTGATAAGCCAGCACAATAACACTGCCCGTAATAGCAAATGCCATCACCAGGCCAAGCCACCTGCCCCACTTCGGCAACATAAAACACAGCAGCGCCGCTACCAGCGGTAGAATAATTACTGTTACCTGCCAGGAAAAACTCTGCGCTAACATGGCCTAGGCATTCTTCCCATTGTTTTTTGACGCTACATCTGACGGCGCTTCCGGCAGCTGTTCCGACAATTCTTCTGGCGATGTATCTGGAAGCACCGCCAGACCGCTGGCTTCACGCAATCGCAACATCAGCGCCAGCGCCAGTGCCGTGGCCGATATCGCGACCACAATACCGGTGATAACCATGGCATGAGGCACCGGATCAAATGCCTGCTGACCACCAGCCGCCAACGCCACCAGCAACAGAAACACACCACTGCCCATCACATTAATCGCCAGAATCTTGCGCAGGATATGCGCGTGTTTTATCAGGGCATACAGGCCCAGCGTAAACAGGCTGGCACCGGTCAGCGCATAAAAAAGATCGCTGCTCATGACGGCTGCGTCCCTGATGTGTTTCGTTTTTCTGCCCTGCCTGATGATGGCGGCTCAGGCTGCGGTCGGCCGCCAAGAAACAGCGCAGTCAATGTGACACCAATCGACAGCGCCGCTGCCACTTCAATCAGCAGAATCAATGAACCGGCAAGTGATGGCGGAAATTCCAGAAAAGACGCACCGAACAACTGCAACACCAGCGTCACCGCAACAAACACAGCCAGGCCAAAGATCAGCAAAAAACGTAATGGCCAGCCGACAAACCAGGCACCGGGCAACCAGCCGGTCAGCAATAATAAAACACCGGTCGCGGCCAGCACCGCCCCCGCCTGAAAAGCCCCGCCGGCGGCATACGAACCCACCCACAGCAGATAACCGGAAACCAGAATCAACAGCGGCACCAGCAGATGCGACAGCATATCCAGCACCGCGCCCGGCTCCCGCCCGCGCGGTTCCTGCACAACCGCAAGCGAGCGGATGCCGAGCACCGCCAGCAATAACACCGCCATCTCAAGCAGGGTGTCGTAGGCGCGAAAATTGAGCAGTGTCGCAGTCACCGGGTTGCTCACCCCGCTGGCCGTGATATTTTCTGCTACCTGCGCACTCAAACCACTCGCCAGTGGCGGCAGTTTTACGATGGCATAAACCAGCATCACCACTAATGCCAGCAGCAGAAATACCAGCAAGCCACTGAACACTTTTGTTTTATCCGCAGGCCGGGGCAGAATTTCAGACCGTCTCGAACGACTTTCAGCCCCCGCTTCAAGTTTTGCCAGCGCCCCCAGCAACAGCGCTCCGGTCAGGCCGGCACCAATCGCCGCTTCCGCCAGTGCAATATCCGGCGCATCCAGACGCACCCAGGCCAGCGCCATCAGCAAACCAAAAGCAATAAATAACACAATGCCCTTGAACAAATCCTCACTGGCCAGTGCACGCCAGGCCAGCCACATCAGGGTCAGCCCCAGAGTGACATCAAACGCCCATGACAACAGCGTCAACGTTTCCACGGGCGAATACCTTTCTGCTGCGCTGTTCGAACCACGAGGTGGGCAACACTGGAACTGGCCAGCAAGATCAGCACCCAGATCAGCAACAACCTGGCCACCACTGTCCAGGATTCTGCCTGCAGGGCCAGCCCGGCCAGCATCAGCCCGAGGCCAAGATTATCCGCCTTGGTCAGTGCGTGCAGGCGTGTATAAACATCCGGAAAACGCAGCAGGCCAACCGTGCCTGCAAGAAAAAAACTAGCACCGGCGAGCAGCAGCAATACGGTCAGAATATCAGTGAATGACATAGGCTATGACTTCTCCCGCCAGGCTCGGCGGACAAAAGCCACCGCCGCCACCGCTGCCAGCAGAGCAAACACCAGCGCCACATCACGCAACGATGGTCGCTGATAAAGCTGCGCCAGCAACAGCACACAGGCCACCGCCGTGGTGCCGAACAACTGCGCGGCCAGCATGCGATCTGCCGCGGTCGGGCCGCGCAACACGCGCCACAGGCCGGCCACCAGTGTCAGCAATAAAAACAGCGCTACCGCCAGATAAACAGCATCCATCAGTGTTGCCCCTCGCTATCAACAAAGCTCAGTGTCAGGCCAAAAATGGCCGCCAGACGATTTTCCAGCAAGGCCAGTTCCTGCCTGGTATCACCGGCTTCATCAAGCACATGCACCCGCAGAATCTCACTATCAATTTCAACACTCAAGGTGCCGGGCAGCAGGCTGACAATATTGGCCATGAAAACACGCGGCAAACCCGGCGGCAGGCGAAACCGGTAGTCAAACAGCACGGGGGAAATCGGCAGCTGCGGATGCATGGCACGGCGGGCCACATCAACACCACCGCGCATCGAGTGCCAGAGAAAATAAGGCACAAACAGCAACATGCCGGGCACCGACCAGGACAGCGCCGGCATCAGCCGCACACTGAGCAGCGTGGCAATCAGGATAACCGGCACCGCCACCGGCCAGGAGGCCGTGGCACCATCGGTGAGCAACCACCAGACCAGAGAAAACAGAACAAGACGAAACAACCATGCTCTTGGCCGGCTGGTCGCCAGATGCGATGCAATATTCATTCAGGTTTTTTCAGCGTTTGCATGGCTGTCATTTTTAACACCCCTTTTGCTGCAACACAATCAGGAAAAACACCGTCTTCAAACCATTTGACTATAAGCTCTACGCCACGGCTCCGTCATACCCCGCCAGCAGCGCCGCCCAGCCGGCATCATCAAACTTGAAAGCCGGCTGGTTTTTTTTGAACTTGCATAGCGAGCGATGCAGCCGCGCCAGATTCGCCGCCTGCCAGCTTGCCGTGTTTGCACGAATATCGCTGTTATCAAAATCAATCAGAAACACCTCACGCCTGTCTCCGGCCAGCAGAATATTGCGCGCATTCAGATCGGCATGATAAACATTATGCTGATGAAAACGTTTGATGCAGGCACCGATGTTCTGCCACAGCCCGGCATCGATATTGTTTGCCGACAAAACATCGGCCAGGGTTTGCGCCTGCTTGATTTCTTCGGTGACCAGATCAGCGCGATAAAAAAGACCGGCCTTTTCAACATGCGCCGCCACCGCCACCGGCACCGGCAGGCCCAGCCCGGCCATTTTTTTAAGCAGCCGCCATTCTCTGAAAGCCCGGCTTTTTTCAATATCCAGTCCCAGGTAACGGTCTTTAAACAGTGCCGCCACCAGACCACCGCGATAATAATGCTTCAAAACCAGTGAGCGACCCTGCTGAGAAAAATAGGCAACCCGGGCACGACCGATGCCGCCGCTTTTTTCAGCAGTTGAATTATTTTGCTGCGCCTGCTGTTTAGTGTGATAATCGCGATCAAAGAATAACAGGCTCGGTTCAGTGATTATGCTGGCATCATAAAGTATGTACGCCTTACCGGTTTTGATGGTTTTGTAATTCTTATCCGACGACATTGACTATAGCTTCCAACGATTAAACCCCTGATTATCAAACCGGCAACGCTTTCATGACATCTGCACAGACATTTTCACCCAGCCATCCGCCAGAGACTTTATGTCTGCTCCGGCTGTCAGCTCTGGGCGATATTACGCATGTTTTGCCGACTTTGCGAACCCTGCAAAAACACTGGCCGGAGACAAAAATCACCTGGGTTATCGGCAAGACAGAATACCAGCTGGTGAAGGCTATCGAAAACGTCAACTTCATCGTGTTTGATAAAGCCGCCGGCCTGTCGGCCTACCGCGAACTGGGTCGGCAGATAAAACAGCAGCTCAACGGCAAAAGCTTCGATGTCCTGCTGCACATGCAACTGTCAATTCGTGCCTCGGTAGCCAGTCTGGCAATTCCGGCAAAAATCAAACTGGGTTTCAACAAAGCACGCGCCAAAGACATGCAGTCGCTGTTCTGCAACCGGCAGATCACACCGGCTTCCACACGCCAGCATGTGCTGGACAGTTTTCTGGAATTTCCGCGTTATTTCGGCCTTGAACCCGAACTGAGATGGCAACTGCCGGTGGCGCAAGCCGCTATCAAATCAATACAAAACCGGCTGCCGACAAAGAAAGAAATATTCGTCATCAACCCCTGCGCAGTAGCCAAATCAAAAAACTGGCGCAACTGGACGGCTGAAGGCTATGCTGCCATCGCCGATTTTGTTTGCCAGCAACACAACATGCAGGTGGTGCTGACAGGCGGCCACAGCCAGCTCGAAAAAGACACCGCTACGCAAATTACCGGTTTATGCAAAGTTGCCGAACCACTTAACCTGATCACAGCCACCAGCATCGATGAACTGGTCGCCGTTTTGCATCTGGCCGACATGGTGCTGGCACCGGACACCGGCCCGGTACACATCGCCAGCGCGCTGGGCACGAACACCATCGGGCTGTACGCCGCCACCAATCCCGAGCGCGCCGGGCCGTATAATCATCAACAATACGTAGTCAACAAATACCCGCAGGCCCTGTTAAAGTACAATCAAAAAACGGTAGAAGAGGCGCGCTGGGGCGAACGCATAAAAACCGCAGACAGCATGACGCTGATCACAGTCGATGATGTAAAACAGACAATAAACCGCATAATCGAGAAACAAAGTTAATGGCCAGACAATACAAAATCATCGGCTGTATTCCAGCGCGTTACGCCTCCTCACGACTGCCTGGCAAACCACTGAGCGACATCGCCGGCAAAGCCATGATTCTGCACGTGGTAGAAAAAACCCGGCAATGCCAGTCGCTTTCTGACGTGGTTGTTTTAACCGACGACCAGCGTATTTTCGACGTGGTGAACAATGCCGGCTACAGCGTTGCCATGACTTCTGAAAACTGCGCTTCCGGCACCGACCGCATCGCCGAATTCATGCCGCAGTCAGACGCGGATATTTTCGTCAACATCCAGGGCGATGAAGTCACGCTGAACCCGGCGCATATCGACCAGCTGGTGGAAAAATTTATTCAGCAGGACAGACCGCAGATGGGCACGTTGTCCCACTGGTGCGATGACAAAACCGTTTTATCCGCACCTTCCAATGTCAAGGTGGTGACTTCACTCAGCGGCAACGCGCTGTATTTTTCCCGCAACATGATTCCGGTGACACAGCAGGGCGAGGTCGCCGGCAAAGGCCAGATTCATATCGGCGTGTATATTTACACACGCGAGACGTTAAGCCGGTTAATGCAACTTGAGCAAACCCCGCTGGAGCAAACCGAAAAACTGGAACAACTGCGTGCACTGGAAAATGACATCACCATCAACGTGACTACGCTGGATGATTACCAGGGGCTGGCGGTGGATACGCCGGAGGATCTGGAAAAAGCACGTGAGCTTTTTTCCGGCTGATTCAAGCACTACGTAGGGTGGGCAAGTGTTTTTTTGCCCACGCTGATACCACAACTTTTTGATTCCGCGTGGGCAAAAAACACTTGCCCACCCTACAACTTCTCCTTATGGCAGAAAACAAACTTTAACTAATCCGCACACCCCCGATAGCCGCCATCATAATCCGCCTGTTTCGTGATACTGAACTCATCCCTGACCTGCCCTTCGTTATTAATGAAACGGGCGGTGAGTTTGTCATCCACCACATCCACTATCACCGAACCGGCTTCCTGCAAACCAACATAATGCACCGGATGGTCCAGTGATCCCTGATCAACTTTTGCAGAAGAACCTGCGACCACATACACCGCACCCTGATGTGATTTTTTATTTAATGGTTTTAAATATTGTCTGCTTTTATTTTTCACGCCGCCGGAAACAATATTATCCAGTGAAAACGACTGCGAGTCACCATAAGCACAATCAATCAAATGGGAACGCTCATACATGTGGCTGTGTCCGGTAAACACCAGGTCGACACCACCGGCTTCCAGTATAGGCAGGATATTTTCCCGCATATCCTGCATGCGGCCACGACTGTCCGAGGTGTTGTCCGAATCATGACTACCCTTGCTGTACGGCGGGTGATGGAAGGCTGCGATTACCCAGGGTTTTTTATTCTGCGCCAGGTCACGCCTCAACCAGTCGGCCATGTCGCCGTCTTTGTCACGGTCACTGGCCTGTGAATCCAGAATCACAAAATGGATGTTGCTGTAATCGATGGCGTAATAATTTTCCGTACCGGAAGGCACACCGCCAGCTTCGGCATTTTCCGGCAGGTCGAAGATGCGGAAATAAGTCCAGCGACGATCATCGTGATTACCATAGACTGGCCACAGCGCGGTATTGGGCAGAAGTTCGGCATAAGGCTCGAACAGGCTTTCCTGAAACTGCTGGTTGCTGCCGGAACGATAAGCAATATCACCCAGCGCAAGCCAGACATTCACCGGCGGTGACGGTGACTTTTCAGCTGCATCATCATCGGTGGCTGCCGGCGCAGGCAGCGGGTTCTGCTGCATCCATTGCAATGCAGAATCACGCACCTGGCTCTGGATTTCCCCTGCCTTGCCGGAATCACCAATCAGCCAGATGCGCGTTGGCTGTACCGTTTCCGGGTGCGTGTAAAACCACTGCCGCTCAATACTTTTCTGATAAAAGCCACTGATGGTGCCGGTCTGATAATAATAACGCGTGGCCGGTTTCAGGCCATCAAGTTTGACCGTGTGATTATTGGTTGGCGACGACTCCATTTCGATGCTCGACAGCAACTGCGGATCTTCTCCAAAACGCACAATGCCCAGCTGGTTTTCCTCCGTCATCCAGCGGATAACCACGCTGTGTGGTGTCAGGGTTTGAATATAGGGAGCACGTGCACCGGTCAGGCGGCTGTCATAAAACACCACCGCAAAACGCGCCACCGCATATGCCACAATCAGGGCGAGAATAATCTTGGCAAGCTTTTTTAATAAGGACATTATTGGAAAGTCAGGAACATATATATCTTGTTGATTATGATACAATACGCCGCGTTTAGTAACACCTGTTCACAAAATTTTCACACATTCCCTTGAGTTGCGACAATTAAACATCAAATATGACCACACCGTCATTTCAACACGACGCAGCAAAGCCAGCCCCGCGCCACCCGCTCAAATAAACCATCGACAATGATGTCATTTATCAACAAGATTCCGCGACTGTACCTGTATGTTCTAACCGTGCTGGGTCTGTTTTTGCTGATACAGACCGGTCTGCGTTTTATTTTCTGGCTGAAATTCAACAACCCGGCGGATCCGGTCTCGACTGCTGATCTACTGTGGGCGTTTTATCTGGGCATGAAATTTGATCTTCAGGCCACACTGGGAACACTGATGCCGATTCTACTGCTGGGCTGGATCAAACCGCTGCATCCGGTCTACAGCCGCTTTGGTCAACGTTTCTGGGCGGTATTCGTCAGCCTGGCCATCATCCTGATGTATATTCTCTACATCACCGATGCCGGTCATTACGCTTATCTGCAACAGCGGCTCAACGCCAGCGCCCTGCGTTTTCTGGAAAACCCGCTGATCTCGGCCACCATGGTATGGGAAACCTACCCGGTGATTCTCGGCAGCCTGTTGCTGGCGCTGATCAGTGCGCTAACCATCGTAATTTTTCTCAGGCTGACCGCCCTGATTCCTGCGGATGATATTGACCGTGCCTACTGGACGCACAAGCGCTGGTATCACAAAGCACTGCTGATTTTTATCTCACTGCTGCTGGTGCTCTCGGGTTTTATGGCGAAAGTTTCCTGGTATCCGCTGCGCTGGAGTGATGCCTTTTTCAGCACACACGCCTTCAGTTCACAGCTGGCATCCAACCCGGTGATCTATTTCAAAAGCACGCTGAAAAATACCGCGGAAACATTTGATGTGGAAGCGGCAAGACAGGCCTACCCGACCATGGTTGATTACCTGGCGATACAGCAACCCGATCCGGACACGCTGAATTATGACCGCCACTATTATTTCAACCCGGCAACAAACCGGAAGACCAATATCATCGTGGTCATTCTGGAATCCTTCGCCAGCTATAAAACCAGCCTGTCCGGCAACCCGATCAACCCGACACCGCATTTTGCCCGCATTGCCGAGCAGGGTTATTACTTCAAAAACTTTTTCACCCCGAGCACCGGCACCGCACGCTCGGTATGGACCTTTGTCACCGGCCTGCCCGACATTGAAAAAAACAAAACCTCCTCACGCAACCCGCTGATCGTCGACCAGCACACCATTATCAATGCTTTCAGAGGGTATAAAAAATTCTACTTCCTCGGCGGCAGTGCCAGCTGGGCGAACATCCGCGGCATGCTGTCTTCCAACATTCCCGACCTGCAACTTTATGAAGAAGGCAGCTACGACTCTGAAGTCATTGATGTCTGGGGCATCTCGGATCTCAGCCTGTTCCGCGAAGCCAACGATGTGCTGAAAAAACAGCAGCAGCCCTTTTTTGCCATTATTCAAACCTCGGGCAACCATCGCCCTTACACCATTCCCGAGGACAATGAAGGCTTTGAAATGCTGACTGAAGATGACCTGCCGAATAACGTAAAAAGTTATGGCTTCCAGTCGCTGGAAGAACTCAACTCTTTCCGCTTCATGGACCACAGCGTTGGACACTTCATGGCCGAAGCACGCAAAGAAGCTTATTTCGACAACACGCTGTTTATCTTTTTTGGCGACCACGGCATCCACGCACCCACTGGCAAGCACGTACCGGCCTACGAAGCACAACTGAAAATACAGGGGCTGCGCGTGCCACTGGTGATGTACGGAAAAAGTATTATCAGCAAAGCAGAAGTCTTTGATACAATAGCCAGCGAAGTCGATGTACTGCCGACGGTTGCTGCGCTGACCCGCACCAGTTATCTGGACACAACACTGGGACGAGACCTGCTGGACAGCCGCTACGATGACCAGCGTTATGCCTTCACCATCGAGCATGGCACGAACCGCACGATAGGCCTGTTGTCCGACAAATATTATTTGCTGATGCAGGCCGACGGCAGCAAGTCGCGCCTGCACGAGCTGAAAGGCAAAAATGCGCGCGCCGATATTTCCGCGCAGAATACCGCCATCACAAAATTAATGTCTGAAAAATTAACGGCTATCTGGAACACGGTTCGTTACATGCGCGAAAATAACAGGCCGGGTGATAACGAACGGCCAGACGCAACAATCAAGCCGTCACTCCATAAACAGAACGCGGCCACACACTAACAATTCAATCGATAAAGAGGCAATCCCATGGCTATGGACTCAAAAAAAATTCTCATCACTGGCGGCGGCGGATTCCTCGGCTCACACCTGTGTGAACGCTTGCTGAACGAAGGCCACGAGATCATCTGCCTGGACAACTTCTTCACCGGCAACAAGCACAACATCGTGCACCTGATGAGCAACCCGCGCTTCGAAGTGTTGCGCCACGATGTCACCCTGCCGCTGTTCATCGAAGTCGATGAAATCTACAACCTGGCCTGCCCGGCTTCACCAATTCATTACCAGCACGACCCGGTACAAACCACAAAAACCTGCGTCCACGGCGCGATCAACATGCTTGGCCTGGCCAAACGTACCGGCGCAAAAATCATGCAGGCTTCCACCTCTGAAGTTTATGGTGACCCGGAAATCCATCCGCAGGTCGAATCCTACTGGGGCAAGGTCAACCCGATTGGCATTCGCTCCTGTTACGACGAAGGCAAACGCTGCGCTGAAACCCTGTTCCTGGATTACCATCGCCAGCACGGACTGGACATAAAAATCGCCCGTATCTTCAACACCTATGGCCCGAAAATGCACGCTGACGATGGCCGCGTAGTTTCCAACTTCGTGGTGCAGGCACTGAAAGGCGAAGACATCACCATCTACGGTGACGGCCAGCAATCACGCTCATTCTGTTATGTCGACGAAATGGTTGATGCTTTTATTCGCCTGATGGGCACCGGCGATGACTTCATCGGCCCGGTTAACCTGGGCAACCCCGGCGAATTCACCATCCGCGAACTGGCGGAAAAAACCCTGGCCATGGTCGGCTCGAAATCAAAGCTGATCAACGAACCACTGCCGGAAGATGACCCAAGACAGCGCCAGCCTGACATCACACTTGCCAAAGAAAAGCTTGGCTGGGAGCCGGTGATCACGCTTGATGAAGGTCTGCAAAAAACCATCGAATACTTCAAGACTGTCGTATAAACAGAAATTCTAAAAGGCATTTAATCCGGCAATGGCAAAGATAAGCGCCTGCATCATCTCTTTTAACGAAGAGAAAAAAATTGAAGACTGCCTGAAAAGTCTGGTCGACATCGCTGACGAAATCATCGTTGTCGACTCCAACAGCAGCGACCGCACGGTCGAGATCGCAGAACAATACACTGACAAGGTCATCACCCAGAATTTTCTCGGTTACATCGAGCAGAAAAACTTTGCCATCCAGCATGCCAGCCATGACTGGATTTTAAGTCTGGACTGTGACGAGAGGCTGTCGCCGGAATTGCAAAAATCCCTGCTCGCAGTCAAAGAAAATATCACCCAGGCCGATGCCTACAAAATGCCGCGCAAAACCTTTTATGTTTATCGCTGGCTGAACCACTGCTGGTATCCCGACATAAAAACCCGGCTGTTTAACAAGCACACCGCGCACTGGGGCGGCACCAACCCGCACGACCACATCATCAGCAACGGTGACAACATCAGGTTGCTGGACGGTGATCTCTACCATTACTCCTTCGACAGCATTTCCGATCACCTGCAAACCATCGACAAGTTCACCGAGATCGGTGCCGAAGAACTGATCAAGAAAAACAAGTCGTTCAATATGTTCAGCCCGATCACACACGGCAGCTGGCTGTTCATAAAAATCTATTTCATCAAGCGCGGCTTTCTCGATGGTTACGCCGGCTTTCTGGTCGCCACCCTGTCATTCATGCATGTCTTTATAAAATATAATAAAGCCATCATCATGCGTAAACAGAAAAACAAAGCACAAGCCTCGTGAATATTCTCAGCCTCTGCTTATCCAAAGACCTGGGTGGTCTTGAGTTATACGCTTTTCGCAGCGCGCTTTCCTATGCCGAAAAACACAAACTGATTTTTGTTACCTCACCGGACAGCAAGTTATCGGAAAAATTAAAACCACTCTCGATTGACATCCGTTACCTGCAACCAGCAATGCGCGCCCTGCCACTGGCCAGCGCCTTTAAGCTGGCAAAGATCATTGATGACAACAACATCGACATCGTGCACATGCACTGGGGCAAGGACCTGGCACTGGCAGCACTGGCAAAATTTCTGTCGAAGAAAAAACCCAAACTGGTCTACACCCGGCAGATGATGATCACCCGCTACAAAAAGGATTTTTACCATCGTTTTCTGTATTCACAACTCGATCTGATGCTGACCATCACACAGCAGCTCGAAACGCTGTGCAAAAAATTTATTCCCGGCAACAACGTACACATCCAGACACTTTATTACGGTGTCGATAAACCGGAAAAAATTCTGGATAAAAACCAGATCGATACACTGCGCCAGGAAAAAGGTTTTTCACCGGACGATTTTATCGTCAGCCTGTTTGGCCGACTGGAAGAAGGCAAAGGCCAGCACCTGCTGATCAAAGCCGTCGCCAAAGCCCGAGAAAACAACAAAGAAATTAAAGCGCTGGTCGTCGGCCATGAGATGACCGTCGGTTACAGAGACCACCTGAGCCAGCTCGCTGAAGAACACAATATCGCTGACAACATCATGTTCAACGGCTTTGTCGACAAACCGCAACAGCTGATGCAGATCAGCGACTGCCTGTGCCTGACCACCGCAGAAGAAACCTTCGGCCTGGTGCTGCCCGAAGCCATGCGTTGCGGCATCGCGGTCATCGGCAGCAACAAAGGCGGTGTGCCGGAAATTATCGAGCACCGCGTCAGTGGCCTGCTGTTTGAATCCGGCGATGCCGATAATCTGTGCCAGCAGATTTGCTACCTGTTCGACAATCATGAAGAAAAAGCAAAGCTTGCCGAGCAGGGAAAGCTGAAAGCCGACCGGCAGTTTGACAGCGATGATCACTTTAAAAAGCTGGATGAAATTCTGTTAAATCTCAACGGACAACCGACATGAAAATACTCGCCGTACGCGTTGGCCGTGTCGGTGATACGGTGATGATGACTCCCGCACTGACGGCACTGCTGCAATATTATCCCGATGCAGAAATCACCCTGCTGGTCAGCCCGGTGGGCAAAGCGCTGCTGAAAGACTTTCATCACAACATCAAGGACACCTGGACATGGAATCGCAGCGGCCTGATAAAACCGGTCATCGACAAAAGCAACATTCTGAAAAAACTTGGCCAGACACCTTTCGACAAAATTATTTGCTTCGACACCAGCCCGCGCATCGGCGGCCTGTTTGAAAATATAAAAACCGACTTCAAACAATACAAAGGTTCTGCCGAACTAAAACACTGCGCCAAAGCCTACCTGGATTTTGTCGCCGAGGCCTGTAACAAACCTGTGGTTGACAGCTACAACTATCTGCCAGTTAAAGATGAAGACCGTAACAGTGTAAACGAAGAGTTACAAAAACACGGTATTTCAGCAAGCGACCGTTTATTAATGATACACCCGACATTCAGCGGCTACTCCCGTTTCGGTATTCGCAAACGTCATGCGAAACTGCGCAAGCTCTGGTCACCACAAAACTACGGTGCGCTTGTAAAAAAAATCGTCAGCTCGCACAGCAACACAGCAACACCAGTCAAAGCATTCATGGTTTTACTACCGGATGAAATTTCCTACGGTGAAAAAATCGTAAAAGAGAGTGGTAACAATATTTTACTGCTTAAATCAGAATCCAGCTTCGAGCGTTACAAGGCAATGATCGCACGAGCCAATGTATTACTCACACCCGACTCCGGCCCGATGCACATGGCCTCGGCACTAGGCACACAGGTGGTCGCTTTTTTCTCGATGAAAGACCCCGGCGACTGCGGTCCTTATATGACACCGGAAAAATTTATCATCCTGCGTTCCGAAAACACCGCGCACCCGGAAAAAGGCATTGCCGCCATTGATGTTGACAGCGTTTATAATGCGTGCACAAAACTGCTACAACAGCCAGGCACACACAGTGATGAAGCAAACTGATCAGCCAAAAAAAATCCTGCTTGTTCGCAATGATAAAATCGGCGATTTCATGCTGGCCTGGCCCGCACTCTCCCTGCTTAAAAAACAGTACCCTGATGCAGAGATAACAGTTCTGGTTCCGGAATATACAGCCGATCTTGCCCGGCTGTGTGAATGGATAGATTGTGTATTAATCGATGAAAAAAAGACGTTTTTCATCAGCGACATTTTTCAGCTTAAAAATAAAATAAAAAAACAGAAGTTTGATATTTCTATTTCGCTATTTCTGCAAACACGAACATCGATGGCTTTATGGCTTTCGGGCATCAAGCTAAGAATCGGCCCAGCCACAAAAATCGCCCAGATATTTATCAATCAACGCCTTCGCCAGAAACGCTCTCAATCAGCCAAACCAGAATATGAATATAATATTGACCTGATCAAATACTATATATACCTGAACCATGACAAACCCGGTGAAACACCTCATCCCCCCTATCTCAGATTTGATCCCGATGAAATAAGCGACTTGCAGAATGAAATAAGAACAGGCTTTAATATTCCTGACAACAGCCGGGTCATTATCATCCACCCCGGAACAGGCGGCTCGGCCATCAACCTGAATACCGGGCAGTATGCACAACTTGCAAAGCAACTGGCGGCTCTGGCCAACGTGTTTTTTATCATTACGGCCGGCCCGGGTGAATTATCACAGGCAACTGAATTATCAGAAAAGCTGCAGGGAACCCGTCATGGAATGCATGAATCAAAAACCGGGATCGTTAATTTCTGCAAATATATCAATGCCGCTGATGTTTTTATCAGCGGCTCTACCGGGCCGTTGCATATCGCCGGTGCCCTGAACATTAACACCGTTGCCTTCTACCCGGCAAAAAGATCCGCCTCACCAACCCGCTGGCAAACAACAAACGCAGAAAACAAACGATTATATTTTTCTCCGGAAAGTTCCACCGACAAGCCTGACATGAGCATGCTTAACATGCCAGATTGCGCTCATAGAATCGCAGAGCATTTTCTGAAATGAAAAAAAAGTCAGCGCCAGACAGCAGCATCGTAATCTCGGTTTATAAAGATGCAACAGCCTTAAAGCTAATACTTGATTGCCTGAACAGACAGACGGTTAACAACTTTGAAGTAATAATTTCAGAAGACTGTCAGAGTCAGGAAATCCTGTCCCTAGCAGATTTTTTCAACAATTTTAACTTTCCGGTACTTCACCTGACACAGGAAGATAAAGGCTTCCGAAAAAACATTGCTCTCAATCGTGCAATAAAAGCCTCGCAAACAGAGCATATTATTTTCCTCGATGGTGACTGCCTGCCACACCCGGCGTTTGTTGCAGCTCACCAGAAATATGCACAAAAAGGGCTGGCATGTACTGGCAGACGAATCGAGCTTGGCACTAACATCTCAGCAAGAATAAGAAATGCAGAGTTCAGCCTGAAGCGTTTGACCAGCCGCCTGCTTTTTTTCACCAGCATTCCCCTACTTGCTGCTGACAGGGCAAAAAACATTGAATGCGGCATTTACAGCAAAGCATTACAGCGCCTCACAGAAAAGCGTGAAATACGATTACTGGGCTGTAATTTTTCCTGTAACAAACAGGATTTAATAAACATCAACGGCTTTAATGAAGATTACCTTGCGCCGGGTATTGGCGAAGACAGCGATATTGACTGGCGGTTAATACAGTCGGGCGTGAAAATCCGGAATGTAAAATTTACAGCAACACAATACCATCTGTATCACCCCAGAATGTATTCTCCATCCAGAATAAATAATGATATTTTTCAAACCACGCAGGAAGAAAACATTATTATATGCAAAAACGGCATAAAGAAAACAGCCATATAGTTTGGTGCTAAAGGTATGCTGGGCTCAAAGCTCAACCGGCAACATCAAGGCATTATGCTAATGATATGCCAGCCGCAGCAGGCCGGGCACTTTTCAGGCAGACTCAATATTCAAAGGGAAAGGCGCTGAATCCAGCAGCTTATTCAGATCGATATCAATCTTATAATCATAAAACGCCGAATAAATTTCTTCCAGGCCTGTTGACTCAACAATTCTTACCGGCCTGTCATCAAGCCGCTTAACAGATAAAAAATAATCCAGAAACTTAAACCCGTTTACAACATCCGCAAACTCTATCCAGACAGACGGAACACCATAGGCATCTGCTGTGATAACGCCGTGCAGCGAACTTGAAGCAACCTTTTCACAGCTCAAAATATCATCGATAAAACCAAGAGTGTTTTTATTCTGAACATCAATTATTTTTATTTTTTCATCATGTTTAAACTGCTCCAGCCATTTATTATCCTTGTCTGTATAGTGCGGGATGATACCCAGCTCATATTTTTTACTCACTTCTGGCAGGTAGATTTTCGGCAACAATAGCGCAGGATCACCATAAACTTCCGGGCATGCTACTTCTTGTGACAAAAGCATTTCCCGGGTCTTTGGCCCTCGCACAGCAAGAACCTTCCGTGGCTTCTCATAACATGTTTTCTCGGCATCCATAAACCCGGAGCCCCATACAACTGAATCTTTTGAAGACAAATGCAATATTGAGCCAATGGCTAAAAGGTTTGTTTTTTTATAATATTTAGGTTTTCCCACATACCGGACTTTCTTTCCTGATAACTTTTTTAACAAAACAGGAGTCACAACATCACCAAAGTTTCGCTTCCCTCTGGAAAAAAACACTTTGATATATTTTTCATCGCTGTAAAAAGCATCTATCAGTCCATTCAGCATGGATCTCAACAGGATCTTCATAAAACTATTTTAGTTTTTTCAATATGCACCACCAGCCAAAGCGGGCAGTTTCTGATTTTCAATACAAGCCTTCCAGAGTTTATCTCTCACATCGCCTCTGACACCGCATGAACCATGAGCGCCCCCTGCCGGAAGCCTGGAACACATCCTTACAGGATGCAGATACTTCATGCTATTTTTAATAGGCACATTTTATTTTGTGCGTTAGAATGCAGCACCTAACTAGAAGCATCTTCAGCGCCTGAATAAACCATGACAATTAAAATCCTGTATCACCTTAACCAGGTCGGTTACGGTGGCACAGAAAAAGCCATACTGACTTTCTGTGAAAACCTGGATAAAAACCGGTTCACTCCCTACCTTTTCATTCATGAAAACAGTGGCCGACTACGATATTACAAACACCTGCTGTTGAGGCACGTGCCCTCAAAATATGATCAACGCTTCCAGATATTATACAAGCAAAGTCGCGCCCGTCTTGAGGACTTTTTAAACACGCTCGGTCATGACAAAGTATTCATCGGCAGAACAAACTCTTTTCAGCAGATTGTTAAAACCATATCACCCGACATTGTTCATTTTAACAGAGGAAAATGGGAAGCCTACTATGAAGAGTTTCTTGATAAAATACCGAACACAACCGCCTGTATAGAAACAAATATTTTCGGCTACCCGGCCTCTGAACAATACATAAACCGGCTGAACAGACTTTATTTTGTCAGCAACTGGTTACTGACAAAATCAGACTGGTGTAAAGACAAGTGCCACGTCCTGTATAACCCGATAAAAAAGCCATCGAACAACAACACTGTTCGGCAGCAGTTCAACATATCTGATGACGCTTTTGTTTTCGGCAGGATTTCACGACCCGATCTTGCTGACGACAGTTTTATACTCGACGTTTTTGCACGTATAAAACAGAAACACCCGAACACTTTCCTCATTATTCTTGCCGGCTCGGAGATAATGCGCGAAGCCGCACGCAATAACCCGTCGATAAAATTGATTGATGCAACAACCGATGAAAACATACTGTCAAATTTTTACAACAGCATTGATGTTCTACTGCACTATCGAATAGATGGCGAAACTTTCGGCATGAACATCGCCGAAGCAATGATTCATGGCAAACCTGTCATCTCCCACCTGAGCCACATTGATAATGCACAGGCCGAGCTGCTTGAAAACACCGGTAAACACGGTGAGGTTGGCTTTGTCGCACAGCAGCATGACATGGATGAATACATAAACTATATGACCGCACTTATAAGCAACCCGAAAAAAACAAAAACCATGGGAAGCAATGCGCGCCAGCGTGCACTGGCCCTGTTCAGCGAAGACACTGTCACTCGTTATCTGGAAAATGAATACGAAAAGATAATCAGCAGCCGCTGACTACGCTACGACCTGAAACCTGCAGCATCAATCAGGAATTCTGCACGCCGCAAATGTGTATGATATTTTTGTAAATGCTGCTTCGCCCTCTCCGTCATCTCTGCCATTTCATCTTCATGAGAAAGATAGTAATCAAGCAGCGATGTCAGGTCGGAAAGATCATCCCTGCAGAACGCCACATGTTCGCCGTGTACAAAATTATCCGGTATTTCTATGCCCGGTTTCTGACTAAGCATCAAGGCACCAACCGCCGGAATTTCCCAGTATCGCAAGGTATCCCAACCGACACCACGAAAATTACAGGCGATCCGGCTGCGACCAAGATCTTCAAGATAGGCCAGACCCTTGCGCTTGTAATTCCTGAATGTCTGGTTCAATGTGGTGCCGTTTTCCCGGCAATCATAAAGCCCTTCCAGCAGTGACAGCGCCCGGGTTCGTACCGGATCCGACTCCACACACCAGCAGGTAACTTCATATTTTTTCTCGCCGCTAACTGTCATCGGCTGCGGCTTGAAAGACATGGGGAAAGGATGAACATTATCCGGATACACTTTTCCTGAAATATATTCGCGCTTGAAAACATGACTAAAGGTGTGATGTCTGACAACATCATCGTACACTTCCTTAAACTTCAACCTGTCTGCATCACCACCAACTTCAGGGAAATCACCACCATCGATATAAATCAAAGGCATCCCTGAGGGAATACTGTCCCTTATGGCGATAAATTTCTCAAACACATCCCGCTTTGTCGAACCCAGAATAATACAGTCGTAATCAAAACGGCTCAGCGATTTTCTTAACGCAAAGCCATCCATCACATAATCCAGCGCAGAGCGGCAGCGACCCATATCCAGCGGATAAGGTTTGCGTTTAATGTAGTAACGATAATTAACCGGGCACGGTGTAACAGAAGCCTTGCCATAAATTTCAGTCAACGCAGAAAACAGCTGGTCTTCTACATAGTCCGGTGATCGTGAATTGATAAAAAGTATTTTCATATTTAACACACAGGAAAAAGAGGCAACGTTCTACAACCGGCGACGACTTTCAGTCTTGCCCGCAGACGACACATGCAAATGCGAAACCAGCACCAAAAGATAAACCAGATAAACAGAAACCGCCGGCAAACGCAGCGTCCAGGATTCAGTCAAACCAAAAACAGCATAGGAAAGTACCAAAACAAAACCGGCATAGGCAGCGCTCCGGTCTATATGCACGCCACGAGAAAAAACAAACAAAGGCAATAATATAACGGTAAACAACAGCGCAGCCAGGCCAGTAACACCGGAGCCTGCCAGTGCCTGGAAATAGATATTGTGTACACTGTTATGTACCTCCATGCCGGTATATTCACCTTCTGCCTGCAACGTCATTACTTCATCATCAAAGTCACCCGGACCGGTACCAAGCACCGGCGCTTGCTGCCAGACATCCAGTGCAATATTCCACATTGCCAGCCGTGTACCAACTGATGAAATATACTTGTCTTCAGAGTAAAAACGCTCGACTTCGCTTATCGCATCATTCGTCCGCTGTTTCACCACATCACTTATCGGGCTGACACTGGACAAAAGCACCAGAAGAAGCAGCGAAACCACCACTGCGGTCATACTGATTTTTCGGCTTTTAACAACACAGTAAACAACAAACATCAGGTAAAGAGGCAAAACCAGCCATGCTCCCCGCGCCTGCGACATGATAGCTGCCGCCACGCCGCAGAAAACAGAGAGCACAATAAGCACACGAAGCTTTGCTGACAGCTCGAGAGTAAACAGCATAGAAAGCATAATGCCAGCATTGAGCATGGCAAGCTGGCCAAAAATAATATGATGGTAGTCACCCTGCGCCGGCACCTCAGGGTGCTCCAGATAATGCGCCAGTGCTATCAGAAAAAGAAAAGGCCCGGATATCACAACACCGGTATAAAGATATTTTAGTAGTGACAGCTTTTTTCCGAGCAGAAAAAAATAAAGCGGAATGACCAGTAGGAAACGAAAATATCGCTCAAACAATTTTATATATTCATCAATATCATCCGTGTTGTAATAAGAAAAAATGCCAGCCATCATGTACAGAAAAAATGACAGCAGAAAAAGTTTTTCCAGAGATGACAGGGATAGAAATATTTTACGCCAGTCTTTTATAATCGAAAAACCCAGCAATACCAGCACAGCAAACGTTGTGCTTGCCACATGCTGCACTGAAGTACCCATCACGGCAAGCAGCAGCACCGCCATTCCGGCAAGGAAAGAGACCGGCTCAGTCCTGATCGTATTCAGATATTTTTTTAAATATGTCACTGCAGCTTATACCTTTCAAGCATTCCGTATGCCCTAAAGGACACTCTCTTTTAAAGCAGGGACTACACTCCAGTCCCAGATAAAATATATTTTTTTTATCATCATTTGTCAGCGGCGGCGTGTACGCCGGGGTCGACGATCCGTAGATTACATTTACTTCAGCACCCACAGCCGCAGCAACATGCATCAATCCCGAATCATTGCTTACTACAGATCGAGCCATGGCCAGCAGGTCGATGGTATCCACCAGCTGTGTGCGACCGCACAGGTTATGAATATTGTCCGTGGTGGCAATTTGCTCTCCGGCGACCCGGTCTTTTTCCGAACCCAGCAACCAGACCTGCCAGCCTTTTTCAACCAGCGCCTGCGCCAGCTCTCTGTAATAGGACAATGGCCACTGTTTGGCCGGGCCATATTCTGCGCCCGGCATCATGGCGAGCACCGGGCGTTTTGATTTTAACCCGAATTCCTGCCGCAGTTTCTGCTGATTGTCTGCATCCACCCGCAGAGCCGGATACGGTATCGGTGGTGGCTCGGTTGCATTGCCGGCATAAGCATGTGCCACATATCGCTGCACTGTCTGTGTCAAAACCTTTTTATTCAGCGTTCGAATATCGTTCAACAGACCATAACGCATCTCACCACGGTAGCCTGTGCGCAACGGTATGCTGGCAAAAAACGGCACCAGCGCCGATTTCCACGAACGCGGAATAACGATGGCCTGCGTGTATTTTTCTTGCCTCAGGCTGCGGCCAAGTTCTCGCCGCTTGAAAAAAGAAAATTCACCGTGCGCCACATCGGCTGAGATGCCCCCGTTTACTTCCGGCATACGTTTCAATACCGGCAAAGACCAGGCCGGTGCCAGCACATCGATCTGGCAGTCAGGATATTGTTGCTTTAACGTGATAAATAAAGACTGCGCCATCACCATGTCACCAATCCATGATGGCCCGACGATTAAATAACGACGTACCTCACTATTTAGCGTATCGCTGTCGCGTATACCTGTAGCAGAAACTCGGGCGTTAGGTTGCATAAGATCCTTCGGCTTCGCTCAGGATGACAGGATGCGGTTTACAATGGAAACGTTATCCTGCAGATGCGAATGATTGATGGTGCCAACAATCATACTGCTGACCCCAGGCAAAGTTAATATATGCCGGAAAGAAGCTTCAATACCGCCACCACCCGCGCCCTCATCGGCGTGACCACTTTGCAGACCTTTTTTTATGATAACACCTTTATTTAGCTTTTCTGCCAGCTCCAGCACCGGACGCTCTTCATCATAATTCAGATTAGCGGTCGCCATCACCACGTCGCAATTTTCCACCACCCAGCAACCGCCTTCCACGGTTTTGCTGGACATGCCATAGGCTTTTATCAGGCCTTTTACCTTTAGTGATTCCAGTGCGTCGAATACCGGCTCGTTGTTGATGATATCCATGTCGTTGCCATTGGAATGCACCAGCACCACATCGAGTACGTCACGCTTTAATTTTTTTAAACTTTGCTCGACGCTGCTGACCGTGTAATCAAAAGAGAAATCAAAACGTGACTGGCCGTTTTCGAATATCTCACCGACCTTGGTCACGATCACCCAGTCATGCCGGTCGGGAAGCAGTTCACCCACACGCTGTTCACTGCTGCCATAAGCTGGCGCGGTATCG
>WFOC01000086.1 GCA_015488295.1 Gammaproteobacteria bacterium | reverse complement strand
AGCAGAAATAAATGAAGAAGAGCGGCCACAGGTTATCCATCAAACCGGCGTGAAAAATATCGAGTCTGCAAAAAAATCCTACGGCGATGCCGCTGTCGAGGCAAAAGTCGAAGCCTTTATCGATGATATGCCGGCGGTATATGCCTGGGCGGATCTGGTGATTTGCCGCGCCGGTGCCATGACTGTTTTTGAACTGGCGGCGGCCGGTGTGGCTTCGGTATTAGTGCCGTACCCGCATGCGGTGGATGATCACCAGACACAGAATGCGCGTTATCTGGAGCAGCACGGTGCCGCCATCATCAGGCAGCAGGATGAACTGTCTGCCGACTGGCTGGCCGAGACCATCAAAAACTTTTCAAGTGATCGGAAACAACTGTTGAACATGGCGATTGCAGCAAGAAAGCTGGCGATTCCCGGTTCAGCAAAAACCATTGCTGATGCCTGTCAACATGCGGGAGGGATTGTCTGATGCCACAGTCGTCACGGACACAATCTGTCAGCCCGAAAGAATTCATGCGCCGTATCCGGAAAGTGCATTTTGTTGGCATCGGTGGTGCCGGTATGAGTGGTATCGCCGATGTGATGAACACGCTGGGCTATCAGGTCAGCGGTTCAGACATGGTGCGCAGCGTGGTGACTGAGCAGCTGGAAAAATCGGGAGTGAAAGTCTATCAGGAACACTCGGTTGATAATGTCAGCGATGTGGATGTGGTGGTAACCTCTACCGCGATCAGCAATGACAACATCGAAGTGCGTGCAGCAAAAGCGAATCGCATTCCGGTGGTGCCACGCGCCGAGATGCTGGCTGAGCTGATGCGTTTCAGTCACGGCATCGCGGTTGCCGGCACGCACGGAAAAACCACAACGACTTCACTGGTTACCTGCGTGCTGGAAGAAGCCGGCCTTGATCCAACCTATGTTATCGGCGGCAAGCTGAACAGCTCGTCTACGCATGCACGTCTTGGCAAAAGCAAATACCTGGTCGCAGAAGCGGATGAGAGTGATGCTTCCTTTTTATATCTGCAACCGATGATGTCGGTGGTAACTAATATTGATGCCGATCACCTGCCGACTTATGGCGGCGACTTCTCGCGATTGAAACAGACTTTTGTCGAATTCCTGCATCACCTGCCGTTTTATGGGCTGGCAGTGGTCTGTGTGGATGATGATGAAGTGCGCAGTCTGTTACCGGAAATTGCCCGCCCGGTTGTTCGTTACGGCATTGATTTCGATGCAGATGTTTGCGCCTCCAATATTCGTTATCACGGTGAGAAAACCGTTTTTGATGTAATGCTGCCTGATGCAGAAGACAGCATAGAAGTCACACTGAATATGCCGGGACGGCACAATGTATTAAATGCACTGGCCGCGATCTGCGTGGCGCATGAGCTGGGAGTCAGCGGTGAAGACATGCAGAGTGCGCTGGCAAAATTTGAAGGCATCGGTCGTCGCATGCACATGTATGGTGAAGTAAAAATCGCACAGGGCACGGTAACACTGGTGGATGATTATGCGCATCATCCCACCGAGCTGGCCGCCACGCTGAATGCCACAAAAAGTGCCTGGCCGGACAAGCGCCTGGTTGCCATTTTTCAGCCGCATCGTTACACCCGCACACGTGATCTGTTTGAAGATTTTTCGCAGGTGCTGGCCGACTGTGATGTGCTGCTGATGAGCGAAGTTTATGCGGCCGGTGAAGAAGCCATTGCCGGTGCAGACGGTCGCGCACTGTGTGCAGCCATTCGTGCACGCGGCAAAGTGAATCCGATTTTTATTGAAGACGTTGAAAATCTGGCCGATGACCTGCGCGCTATTTTGCAGGACGGTGATCTGGTATTAACCATGGGCGCAGGCAGTATCGGTCGTGTTGCTTCGCAGTTGAAAGCCGCGCTGGAAACGGCCCCGGAAGCATGATGGTTATGCATGTCATGAATAAAGTCGACGACATAACGATTATTGAAAACGAGCCAATGGCGCGGCACACCAGCTGGCGTACTGGTGGTATGGCGAAACGTTATGTGCAGGCGCAATCGCTGCAGGCGCTGGCCGCTTACATCGCTACTCTGGATAAAAATGAAAAACTGTTATGGCTGGGACTGGGTAGCAACACACTGGTACGTGATGGCGGTTTTAACGGCACGGTGATCGCCACCCAGGGCGTGATGACGCAACTGGAATTGCTGGATGAAAACACCGTGTATGTTGGTGCCGGTGTGGCCAGTGCCAAGCTGGCGCGTTTTTGCAGCAAGCACGGCCTGGCAGGTGCAGAATTTTTTGCCGGCATTCCCGGTTTGCTCGGTGGGGCACTGGCGATGAATGCCGGTGCCTTCGGTGGCGAGACCTGGCCGCTGGTAGTGGAAGTTGAAACCCTGAACCGTGACGGCGAAATAATAAAACGTCAGGCGGATGAATTTGATTACGGCTACCGTTTTGTAAAAGCCAGAGAGCAGAAAAATCAGGATGAATGGTTTGTCAGTGCGACGTTGTCTTTGCCGAAAAAATCGGCAGATGACAATACCATCGATATCAAGCAACTGCTGGCAAAACGTGCGCAGTCACAACCCACCGGTGTGGCCAGTTGCGGCAGTGTGTTTCGCAACCCGGAAGGGGCTTATGCCGCGCAGTTGATTGAAGATTGTGGCCTGAAAGGCAAGGCAGTCGGTGGCGCGGTGGTTTCGCAGAAACATGCAAATTTTATTATTAATGAAAACAATGCCACCGCCAGCGACATCGAAACATTGATTGAACTGGTGCAGAAAACCGTTGCTGAAAAACACGGTGTTGTGCTGCAGCAAGAAGTAAAAATAGTGGGAGAAAAAAAGTCATGAGCGTGAATGTTGCGCAATTTGGCAAAGTGGCCGTATTAATGGGCGGCCTGTCAGCAGAGCGTGAAATCTCGTTGTTGAGCGGTAATGCAGTACTGGCCGCATTAAAAAACAAAGGTGTCGATGCACATGGTATCGATGTCAGTGAAAACATCGTCCGTGATCTTGCGCAGGAAAATTTCCAGCGCGCGTTTATCGTGTTACACGGTCGTGGTGGTGAAGACGGCACCATACAGGCGCTGCTAAAACTGATGGGTGTGCCTTACACCGGTTCGGGTGTGATGGCTTCATCGCTGGCGATGGACAAGTTAAAAACCAAACAGATCTGGCTGGCCATGGGTTTGCCAACACCGGATTTTTGCATTCTGGATTCCGAACAGAGTTGTGCGCAGGCACTGGAAAAACTGTCGCTGCCATTGATTGTAAAACCGGTGCTGGAAGGTTCCAGCATTGGCATGAGTAAAGTTGAGACAGAAGACGAGTTGATTCCGGCCTGGAAAAAAGCACAGCAGTGTGGTGGTACCGTGATTGCTGAACACTGGATTGAGGGTGACGAATACACCGCCGCTGTGCTGGACGGCCAGGTGTTGCCGATGATCAAGCTTGAAACCTCGCACAAGTTTTATGATTACGATGCCAAGTATGAGTCGGTTGATACACAGTATATCTGCCCCTGTGGTTTGTCCGGGGAGCAGGAGGCAGAATTTGCTGCCCTGATGAGCAGAGCGTTTAATGCAGTGGGTGCCTCTGCCTGGGGACGTGTGGATTTTATGGTCGATAAAAATAACCAGCCCTGGCTAATCGAAGTAAATACCGTGCCGGGTATGACCGACCATTCGCTGGTGCCGATGGCGGCAAAACAGGCGGGCTTATCGTTTGATGATCTGGTGCTGAAAGTTTTATCACTGGCTGAGTGTTCACAATAAAAAATGAAACGCAAAAACAAAACGCCGCTGTTAAAAAGAATTGTAAAAACCCTGCCGGTTTTCTTTGCTGTTGTGGCGCTGGTTTATGGTGGCCTGTTTATTAAAGACATCGAGATACCAACGGTGCTGCCGGTGGAAAATGTGGTGGTAATTGGCCAGCTGAATTTTATGGACAAAGGCAAGATTGAATCCATTGTAAAAAATGAAATTAATGGTGGATATTTTACGGTGGATTTAAATAATATACGCGCCAGCCTGATGCAGCAGCCGTGGATAAAAAATGTTTCGTTAAGAAGGCAGTGGCCGGCAACACTGGATGTGATTATCACCGAGCAGACACCAGTGGCGTACTGGAATGATGACGGTTATATCAATGATGCCGGTGAAGTGTTCAAGCCTGTAAATGTTAGCCGACAATTAAACCTGCCAGAACTGAATGGTCCGGAAGGTCATCATAATAATGTATGGAAATTCATGAATGTGCTTTATCAGGAAATGGCTTTGCTGGAATTTGAAGTGGTGCGTCTTGATCTGGATGAACGCCGCTCATGGCAGATGGTGGTTTCAAAATATGAAAAACCTGTCACTGAAAATGATGAAACAGCAGCACAGAAAATTGATGTAAAACTGGGACGTTTTGAAACAGAAAAACGCCTGAAACGCTTTGTTCGAATTCTGCCTTCGCTGGCAGTCGGGCATGGTTCTGATAATAAAACTTTAACGAACAAAATGATCAAGGTTATTGATATGCGTTATCCAAACGGTTTTGCCGTACAAATGACAGAGGCCTGAAAACAATGACAAAGAAGTCTGATAAAAATATGTTGATCGGTCTTGATATTGGTACCTCCAAAGTCGTCGCCATTGTCGGCGAGGTGAATGACGAAGGGGAGATCGAGATCATTGGTCTGGGTTCGCATCCATCCAACGGCCTGAAAAAAGGCGTGGTGGTCAATATTGAATCCACCGTGCAGTCGATTCAGCATGCCGTGGAAGAAGCTGAACTGATGGCCGGTTGCGAGATTAATTCTGTTTACGCCGGCATTGCGGGCAGCCATATACGCAGCCTGAATTCGCATGGCATCGTGGCGATTCGTGAACGTGAAGTGACTAATGGCGATCTGGATCGTGTCATTGATGCAGCGCGTGCGGTAGCCATTCCTGCTGATCAGCGTGTGCTGCACATCCTGCCGCAGGAATTTATTATCGATGACCAGGAAGGCATTCGCGAGCCTATCGGCATGTCCGGTGTACGTCTTGAAGCCAAGGTGCATCTGGTTACCGGTGCGGTGGGTGCTGCGCAGAATATTATTAAATGTGTGCGCCGTTGTGGACTGGAAGTGGACGATATTATTCTTGAGCAGCTGGCATCGAGTTACTCCGTGCTCACCGAAGATGAAAAAGAACTGGGTGTTTGCCTGGTCGACATCGGTGGCGGCACGACGGATATTGCAGTGTTCTCTGAAGGTGCGATTCGTCACACCGCAGTGATTCCGATTGCCGGTGACCAGGTGACCAATGACATCGCAGTTGCCCTGCGTACACCGACACAATATGCCAACGACATCAAAATTAAATACGCCTGCGCCTTGCGCCAGCTGGCCAACCCGGAAGAGACCATTGAAGTGCCCAGCGTGGGTGATCGCCCGCCGCGCAAATTATCACGACAGACGCTGGCCGAAGTGGTCGAGCCGCGTTATGAAGAATTACTCAACCTGGTACACGCCGAATTGCGTCGCAGTGGTTTCGAAGAAATCATCGCCGCCGGTGTGGTGCTGACAGGTGGTAGCTCGAAGATGGAAGGGGTGATTGATCTTGCTGAAGAGATCTTTCATGCCCCGGTACGTCTTGGCCTGCCGCAATATGTTTCCGGCCTGTCAGACGTGGTGAAAAATCCGATTTATGCAACCGGTGTCGGCCTGTTACTTTTTGGTAACCAGCACAGAAATAACGGCACCAGTCATATCATGATGGAGGGTGGTGTCAAAGGCGTTTTCGACAGGATGAAAAGCTGGTTTCAGGGGAATTTTTAACCTGGTTACACACATATAAAACACGTAAAAAATAGTAAAGCAAAAAAAACTAAATAACTAAATCACAAATTAATTACAAGAGGAGAAATACCATGCCTATGTTCGAATTGATGGATTCCGGCGCACAAGAAGCGGTAATAAAAGTCATCGGGGTCGGTGGCGGTGGTGGTAATGCTGTTCAGCACATGGTGAGCAGCGGTATCAACGGTGTCGACTTTATCTGCACCAACACAGACGCGCAGGCGCTGGGTCGTTTTGAAGGTGCCAAGTCGCTGCAGATCGGCAGCAACATTACCAAAGGTCTGGGTGCGGGAGCGACCCCGGAAATTGGCCAGCAGGCCGCGCTGGAAGATCGTGAACTGATTCAGGAAGCGATTTCCAACACTGATATGTTATTCGTCACTGCCGGTATGGGTGGCGGTACCGGTACTGGTGCAGCGCCTGTGGTTGCACAGATTGCTCGTGAGATGGGCATTCTGGTGGTCGGCGTTGTCACCAAGCCTTTTGCTTTTGAAGGTTCTGCACGCATGAAGATTGCGATGCAGGGTATTAAAGAGCTGAGTGGCCATGTTGATTCTTTGATCACTATTCCCAACGATAAACTGCTGGATGTTTACGGTCGTGATTTCGACCTGATGAACGCCTTCAGCGGTGCCAACGATGTACTTTGCGGCGCAGTACAGGGTATTACTGAACTGATCACCAACCCTGGTGTCATTAATGTCGACTTTGCGGATGTCAGAACAGTCATGTCTAAAATGGGCATGGGTATGATGGGCTCCGGTCGTGCGATTGGTGATGAACGTGCCAAAGAAGCAGCAGAAGCGGCTATCGCCAGTCCTCTACTGGAAGACGTTAATCTTTCCGGCGCACGCGGTATTCTGGTGAATGTGACCGGTGCCAACATGACACTGGGTGAATTCCAGGATATTGGTGCAGTCATCAATGGCTTTGCTTCCGAAGATGCGACCGTGGTCATGGGTACCGCCATCGATGAATCTCTGGATGGCGAAATTCGTGTAACCGTCGTTGCAACCGGCCTGGGTAACAGTGTGAAAGCACAGGCACCTGCACCGGCTCCTGCTGAAATCAAAGTTGTGAAAACACCTGTGATCGATGAAGCGCCGGATTACAGTGAACTGGCAAAACCTGCGGTGACTCGTAATGCGAAGCATCAGGAAGAGCCTGTTTCAGTTAATGGCGGTTACAATGAAGAAATGCTGGATATCCCGGCCTTTTTACGCAGACAGGCAGATTAGTCGCGTAAGTCAGGTTTGTATGTGTATTAACTTGTTGATTTAGTTTGTCTTAATAAGTCGAATGTTGGTGTGCCTGTTGCCTGTTTTGCTGGTAGATTAAGCCCGCTAAATGCGGGGTTTAATGACGCGCTTCCAATTCAGGCTGTAGTTATGTGATAATACGGCGGTTTTTACCGAAATTTGCTGCCGCGACCTTAGATGTTGGGCAATGGGATTAAAGATATTGATTAAGCAAAGAACATTAAAGAATGTCATTCGTGCAACAGGTGTTGGCCTGCACTCCGGTGAAAAAGTGTATTTAACATTACGCCCGGCGCAGCCGGATACCGGTGTTATCTTTCGTCGCGTCGACCTGAATGAACCCGTCGAGATCAAAGCCACAGCTTCCAATGTGGGTGCGACCATGCTGTCTACAACGCTGGAGCAGGATGGTGTCAGTGTTTCTACTGTTGAACATCTGTTATCCGCCATGGCGGGTCTGGGTATCGACAATGCTTACGTTGATGTCAGCGCTTCCGAAGTGCCGATCATGGATGGCAGCTCGGGGCCTTTCGTCTTTTTGATTCAGTCAGCCGGTATCGTCGAGCAGGAAGCGCCGAAGCGATTCGTGCGCATTAAAAAATCCGTTGTTGTTGAAGAAGAAGGCAAGTGGGCTCGCTTCGATCCTTTTGACGGATTTAAAGTCAGCTTCGCCATTGATTTTGATCACCCCGCATTTAAAGATGCTCCCTGCACCGCAGAGATCGATTTCTCGACCACCTCTTTCGTGAAAGAAGTCAGCCGTGCGCGTACCTTTGGTTTTATGAGTGATATTGAAGCGCTGCGTAAAAACAACCTGGCGCTGGGTGGCAGCATCGATAATGCTATTGTGGTCGATGAATACCGTGTATTAAATGAAGACGGTCTGCGTTACGAAGACGAGTTCGTCAAACACAAAATTCTGGATGCAATCGGTGACCTGTACTTGCTGGGACATAGTTCTATCGGTGCATTCTCGGGTTATCGATCAGGTCATGCGCTCAACAATAAATTATTGAAGGCACTGTGTGCAGATGCGGATGCCTGGGAAGAGGTGACCTTCGAAGATGAAAAAGCGTCGTCACCGATTTCTTACGCGCAACCACTGCAAACATTTTAGGCAACTGCCTCAGGGGGCAGAGACAGGCTTGTCTTTGATCCTGGTGATCAAAATTATACTTCAGGGATTAGACGGAAAAAACAGAAGTCATGCTTCTGTTTTATTTTTTCTGCCAGTGTGACTGGCGACTTTGAGCAGGGCAGCTTTTAGCTGAGGGTGGTCGATGCTCTCGGCAGACTGTGATAGCAGAGTGGCCGTTTTGTCGCTGATTTGCAGCCTGAGCCGGTCTTTTTTGTTTAAGGTTTGTTGCTGGTTGCCGTTAGACGGATGGTAGCGTGTACTGATTTGAATGTGATGGATAATCTGGCTTCTGTCGGCCTGTGCGTCAGAGCTGTTGTCACGGATAAATTGCAGAATTTGAGGGCTGAGCTGGCGTAGCCGGGTAGTCCACACCGGGGAATCGGTAATCAGCATTAAATTCTGGTCACGAATATTGGCTACCTCGACGTGATCGTAGCATTCTGCGGGTAAAATATTACGCAGCAAGCGCTTGTATCGGGTCAGCTTTTTAGCCTGGGCGATAAACCTGGTGCTGATTTGTTCGTTAATTGACTTCATTGGGCTAAAAAAAACGACGAATTGACTATAATTATCAATATTGCAAAGGTTGAGTTAGTAAAAATCCACGTATGAATATCATTTTTGTAGGAAAATTTCGGGGCAAGCCGCTTCGCTGTCAGCTCGACGGCCCACGCCAGTTACTTGCCTGTTCGGTCATTATAAGTCTTTTTGCAGGTTTACTGGTGAGTTCCGGTTTCTGGTATGGCAGAACGCAGGCTGCTGCCAGCGAACTGGCTGCACTGGAGCGTGATGTATCCAGACAAAAAGCCCTGATTAACGAAGCCCGGCTGTCAGCAGAATCCGAGCTTGATACCCTGGCGGCACGTTTAGGCAAAATGCAGGCAAATGTCATTCGCCTGAATGCGCTGGGTCAGCGCCTGGTGAAAGTCGCCAAGCTGGACTCAAAAGAATTTAATTTCAAAGATGAGCCATCATATGGCGGCCCGGCTGAGGCAGAAACTGTTGCCAGTCTTGATTTCAATAATGTTATTTCCAGCCTTGATAAACAGTTGACCAGCCGTGAAGAACAGCTGGCTGTGCTGGAAGAAGTGATTATGAACCGCCAGCTGCGAAGTGATTCCAAGCCACGTGGCCGTCCCATTGTGAAAGGCTGGACATCGTCTTATTACGGCAAGCGTACCGATCCTTTTACTGGCAAATTAGCGATGCACAAGGGAATGGATTTTGCCGGCAAAGAAGGCAGCGGCATCATCGCGGTTGCTAACGGCGTGGTTACCTGGGCCGGCGACCGCTATGGTTACGGTAACCTGATCGAGATTAATCACGGCAACGGTTATACCACCCGTTATGGCCATAATGCAAAATTGCTGGTCGAAGTGGGTGACAGTGTCGAAAAAGGCCAGATTATTTCGTTGATGGGCTCCACCGGTCGTTCCACCGGCCCGCATGTGCATTTTGAAGTGCTGAAAAATGACCGGCAGGTTAACCCTGCGAAATTTGTTGCATTACGTTAATTCACCCCCATGTCGGTGGACGGGAAATGTAACATCACCGTCATAATATCCGGTTCAATATTCCTTTCGGTAAAACATGACCCGCCGCCGGTTCTCAGGCATAATATGCCGTAATTTTTTCGTATTATGATGCTCAGTATGATCGTCATAACGCAATGATGTCACAGGTTTAATTAATCAAAATGATTTTGAGTGCAGTTAAAAAAGTATTTGGCAGTCGTAATGAGCGGCTGATTAAAAAACATCGTAAAGTCGTTAATAAAATTAATGCACTGGAGCCTGAATTTGAAGCGCTCGACGACGAGCAGCTTGCCGCTAAAACCCAGGAATTCCGAGACCGCCTGCAAAGCGAAAGCAATCCGCAGGGCGAAACCCTTGACCAGTTATTACCCGAAGCATTTGCCGCCGTACGTGAGGCCAGTCGCCGTGTATTAGGCATGCGTCACTTTGATGTACAGCTGATCGGCGGCATGGTACTGCACAGTGGCAAGATCGCCGAGATGAAAACCGGTGAAGGTAAAACCCTGGTCGCCACACTGGCTGCCTACCTTAACGCACTGCCCGGCAAGGGTGTGCACGTGGTTACCGTCAATGACTATCTGGCGGCGCGTGACGCCGAATGGATGGGGCGTTTGTATAACTTCCTGGGCATGACTACCGGCATCAGTGTTTCCGGTTTGGATCAGGTCGCGAAAAAGCAGGCTTACGCAGCAGACATTACCTACGGCACCAACAACGAATTCGGCTTTGATTATCTGCGCGATAACATGGCGTTTACCGCCGAAGAAAAAGTACAGCGTGCGCCGTATTTTGCCATCGTCGATGAAGTCGACTCCATCCTGATTGATGAAGCCAGAACACCGTTGATTATCTCGGGTGCTGTTGGCGAGAACAGTGACCTGCACGTTAAATTCAGAGACATCGTGAAACGTCTGGAGCAGGGACGACAGACAGAGAAAGACGAACCGGAAGAAGGTGATTTTTCCGTCGATGAGAAAAACAAAAGCGTTCATATCACCGAGCGGGGACATCAGCGCATTGAAGAGATTCTGGTTGAAGTCGGTATCCTTGATGAAAATGATTCGTTATACAGTGCGACCAATATCAACCTGGTGCATTATCTAAACGCCGCATTACGTGCTTCTGTACTGTTTGAAAAAGATGTGCATTACATCGTGCGTGATGGGCAGGTTATCATCGTTGATGAATTCACCGGCCGCACCATGGAAGGCCGTCGCTGGTCAGAAGGCCTGCATCAGGCTGTTGAGGCCAAAGAAGGCGTTGAAATCCAGAGTGAAAACCAGACCCTGGCATCGATTACCTTCCAGAATTATTTCAGACTGTATGAAAAACTCTCGGGCATGACTGGCACCGCTGATACGGAAGCCGAAGAGCTGTTGCAGATCTATGGCCTCGAAGTTGTTATCGTGCCGACCAACCGTCCGATGTCACGTAAAGATAATACGGATCTGGTCTTCCTCACGCCAGATGAAAAATACAACGCCATTGTTGAAGATGTTAAAGGCTGTGTCGAAAGAAAGCAGCCGGTGCTGGTTGGTACCGCGTCAATTGAAGTTTCTGAACATATTTCTGCCTTGCTGAAAAAGGAAAAAATTTCGCACAACGTATTGAATGCCAAACAGCATGAGAACGAAGCGCACATTATCGAAAATGCCGGTCGCCCCGCAGCAGTAACCATTGCTACAAACATGGCGGGTCGTGGTACGGACATCGTGCTTGGCGGCAATCTTGACGCTGAGCTGAAACAGCTTGATGATGCCGATGAAGAAAAGCGGAACAAGGTAAAACAGGAATGGGAAGAACGTCACCAGCAGGTTCTGGATGCGGGTGGTCTGCACGTTATCGGTAGTGAGCGTCATGAATCACGCCGCATCGATAATCAGCTGCGTGGCCGTTCCGGTCGTCAGGGTGATCCGGGTTCAAGCCGTTTCTACCTGTCCCTGCAGGATGATCTGATGCGCATCTTTGCCTCAGATAAAGTCGGTGCCCTGATGAAAAAACTGGGCATGGAAGAAGGTGAGGCCATCGAACACCCCTGGGTTAATCGCGCCATTGAAAACGCACAGCGTAAAGTGGAAGGCCATAACTACGATATTCGTAAACAATTGCTTGAGTACGATGATGTTGCCAATGACCAGCGTCGTGTGATTTATGCGCAGCGCAATGAGATGATGGCTGAAAGCGACCTGTCAGAAACTATCAAGAGCATTCGTGAAGAAGTTATCGACAGCGTGATTACCTCGCACATTCCTCACGGTAGCCTCGATGAACAGTGGGATATCGAAGGCCTGGAAAAAACACTGGAAGAAGAGTTCGGTCAGAAGATTCCGGCAGCGCAATGGCTGGAAGAAGATAATATGCTGGACGAAGCCGGTCTGCGTAAAAAAATACAGAACGCTATTGTTGAAGATTTTGCTGCGAAGGAAGCACTGGTCGGTGAGGAAGGCATGCGTAATTACGAAAAGCATGTCATGTTAAACGTGCTGGATAAACTCTGGAAAGAACATCTGGCGGCGATGGATTATTTACGCCAGAGCATCGGTCTGCGTGGTTATGCACAGAAAAATCCCAAGCAGGAATATAAACGTGAAGCGTTTGAAATGTTCTCTGAATTACTGGAAAGAATGAAGTACGAAGTAGTGACGATTCTTTCCAAGGTAAAAATTCAGTCCAATGAAGAAGTCGAGCAGCTCGAAGCAAACGAAAATCCACAAGTTGTTAATGTGAATTACCAACATGCCGATGCAGACGGTATGCAACAGGCATCGGCAGAAGGTGAAGCCGAAGTGGTTGAAGAAAAAACGGCGCAACCTTATCATCGTACGCAGAAGAAAATCGGGCGTAATGATCCATGTCATTGTGGCTCGGGTAAAAAATATAAACAGTGTCACGGAAAGTTGACCTGATTCTTTTGAATTTTTTCAGATTCTCCTGAATAATAAAATGGAGCGGTTACGATTTTGAGCTTGATGGCAGAAGTGGTTGATGTTTTACCTGTGGCGGGTATCAGGCTGGCATCGATTGCTGCCGGCATCAAAAAGAACGGCGGTGATGATCTGGTCGTTTTAACTATCGATGAAGGCGCGCATTGTGCAGCGACTTTTACCCAAAATGCTTTTTGTGCCGCGCCGGTCACACTTTCAAAAAAATACTTGTCACAACAGGCTCCTCGTGCGCTGTTGATTAACTCGGGCAATGCCAACGCCGGCACCGGTGATGTCGGCATGAAAAATGCCGAGCAAAGTTGCTTCTGGCTGGCAGAAGTCTTGCACTGTTTGCCCGAGCAGGTGTTGCCTTTTTCAACCGGAGTAATCGGTGAACAATTGCCGATGCCGATTTTGCAATCAGGCATAAATAAAATAGTCGCTGAGCTGT
>WFOC01000085.1 GCA_015488295.1 Gammaproteobacteria bacterium | reverse complement strand
GCCATTCGTCCAGCACAAAAATTACCGAGTAATAACACAGCAGAAAACACACGCCACTGGCGAACAGTGCCAGCGGCATTTTAAGCCGGTTTTTTGTTGTTGGTGACAGCAGCACGTTCAGGGCATCGGTTTTGATGTGCGCGTGTTTTGAGGTTGCCAGCACTGCGCCCATCATGCCGCACAGTATCAGCAGGTGACGGTTGACGATGTCGATTTCAGGATAACCAAAATCAAAAAAGTTTCGCAGCAGAATCTGAAAGATGGATAGCAGCAGCAATGTCAGCAAGCTGCCGGCGGCGAGCCAGATTTCGAAGGTCTGTAAGGAATGGTTAATTTTTTTGAGCAATTCGAAACCCGTGTTTAAAGGTGTGGCTGGAAAAAATTATTATTGTATCTTGCTGTGCTGCTGCCGGTACGTGTCGAGGTGAAAGCGGGTCTTGTCAAAAAACGCCTGCGGGATGTAGTCGGTTTTGATCAGGTGTGCAGCGGCTCTGTCACGGATGGTGATAAATTCGTCCATGTTGACCGTGTCCCAGTCCCAGTAAAATTCGATGCCGTTGTCTATCAGCAACTGTTTGCTGCGGATGTTTTCCTTGCGTGTTTGCAGACGAATTTCATCACTGGCGGTGATGCCGCTCTGTTTGAGCAACTGCTGCAGGTCTTTTGGCAGTTTGTTGTAAAACCTGTTGCTGACCACGATAGCACCAATGGCGTTGGTCACCGAAATATGTGAAGCGTATTTTACTTTGGCATACCATTGCAGTGCGATGGCACCGAAGGTGGACATGTAAACCGTGTCGATGCTGCCGTGTTTGGCGGACAGCTGCGGATAAACATCGATGATGGACAGTGGCACCGGTTTGATGTCGGCGGCGGCGAACAGTGCTTCGCCCAGCGGGTCACCCTGCCACAACCAGATGCGGCTTTTTCGCATATCTTCGATGGAGGCGATTTTATGTTTTGAAAAAAAATGGATGGCACCGACTTCCGGCCAGCCCAGCAATTCAAAACCGCTGTCACGAAAACCGGCTTCGATTTCATCCATTAGCTGCTCGCGCACATAATCAGATTCATCGGTATTTTTAAACAGGAAAGGCAGTTCCAGAATACGTGCCGGTGAATAGATACGACCGATGCCGTAGCCGCTGAACAGACCGCCGTGCAACTGCCCCTTGCGAATCTTGCGTAACACGTCCGGCTCATCGCCCATGACACCGCCGGGATAAACTTTAAACTTGAGCTGGCCGCCGCTTTTTTGTTCGATGTCCTTGACCCAGTTATCCAGGGTTTTTGTCCACGAGGTACCGGTGGGTAGCAGAGTGGCAAATTTCAGTGTGTAGACTTTTTCAGCAAAAACATTTTGTGCGCAGAAAAATAAAATCGTGGCTAAAGCCCCGAATAATAATTGCTGTGGCAGCTGGCTTTTTCTGCGAGCCCTGCTGCGTGTTAAAACCATTGTGCTTCCCTGTCGAGTAATAATCGGGCCTTGCGTTTTGCGATCTGGTTGAGCAGGGTTAGCTCGGGGTATAAGTCTTCCGGTGCTTCGATGATTTTTGTCAGGCGCTGATGAAAATCCTGTTGATCAAACATCTGGCGTGACAGATATTGTGCCTGCAATAAATCCACAATCAGCAGTTTATCCTGATTGATTTCACGAGCGCGGTCGAAATGTTTTTTTGATCGGGTGAAGTCGCCGCCAAACATCGGTGGTCGTGCACCGTAATAAACGCCGAAGTACATGTGTGCGCTGCCGTAATAAAAGGTGTCGTCCAGTTCCAGCACGCGCTGCATCATGGCGGTGGGTTTGGCGAGCTGTATCAGGCTGGCAGCGTCGTCGCGGTTGAGGTCAATCCATTTCGCCCAGTTGCTGGCGGTCCAGAAAATAGCTGCAATATTGTCGTTATCAAGTTGTTGCAGCTGCTGCTCAAGCGTTTCGATATTCTGTTTTTTGATGTTTTTCAGGCCGAGCAATTCGAGTGCGATAAGGCCGTGTTTTAAACCGCGCAAATAAAACCGGTCTGCGCGCCTGTTGTCCCTGTCTTCATTGAAGCCGTAGGACAGGCCGTAATAGGCCTGTGCAGCGTAAATATGCAGTTGTGCATTTTCCGGGTCGAGCCGGATCATGCTGTTGAGCATGCTGATGTTGGCAGGCATGGCATCTTCTGCCAGTTGCAGATCAGACTCTTCGTTCATCGCCTCGATACCGCCTTCGATCATCGGCATCGACATGTTGACCATCATCTTGTTCATCGAGCAGGCGGATAAAAAAAGCAGCAGAAAGCCGGTAGCGAAAAGTTTGAGTGGTTGGTGAAGTGGCATGGTGGTTGTTTTAAATCATTCTGTTATTAATTGCCAGTAAAAAGATTGCTCACCACAGAGGCACAGAGCGCACGGAGAAAAGAATTACGTTGTTAACCGCGCCTACGGCGCAGTTAACAAAAAAAAACTCTGTGTGCTCTGTGCCTCTGTGGTGAAAAAAGTTTTTAAGCTTTTACTAGTGAAAAAATAAATAACCAGCAAAGATGGCCGTGCTGATACCAGCAAGATCGGCCAGCAGTGCGCAGGCCAAAGCATGGCGAACTTTTTTGATGCCGACACTGCCAAAATAAACTGCCAGCACGTAGAAGGTGGTTTCTGTGCTGCCCTGCATGATGGCGGAAATGGTGGCGGCAAAGGAGTCAACGCCATAGGTGTTCATGGTTTCCAGCATCATGGCGCGTGCGCCGCTGCCGCTTAGGGGTTTCATGAAAGCGGTGGGCAGTGCCTGGATGAAATCGGTATTGAAACCCAGCCAGCTGAAAAGAATCTGGAATAGCGACAGCAGTTCATCGAGCACGCCGCTGCTGCGCAGCAGGCCGATGGCAACCAGCATGGCGAGCAGGTAGGGGATCAGTTTGATGGCGATGTCAAAACCCTGCTTGGCTCCTTCAATAAACGCATCATAAATATCGATTTTTTTAAACCAGCCAGCGCTTAAAAAAAGCATGATGATGCTGAACAGAATAAAGTTACCCAGCAGGCTGGAGGTTTCGGCCATCTGTTCGGCGGGCAGTGAAACCAGAATGCTTGCCAGCGCAGCCAGCAGTACCGCAAAGCCGGTGAAATACAGCGCGATGGTTTTATCAAACAGGTTGATCTTTTGCACATAGGCAACTGACAGCAGCCCGGTCAGGGTCGAGGCGCTGGTCGCCATCAGTATCGGCAGGAAAACAGCGGTCGGGTCGGCGGAGCCCTGTTGTGCGCGATACATAAATATCGTCACCGGTAATAAAGTAACCGCCGAGGTGTTGAGTACCAGAAATAAAATCTGCGCATCGCTGGCGGTATCTTTTTCCGGGTTCAATGTTTGCAGGTCCTGCATGGCCTTCAGGCCCATCGGCGTGGCGGCGTTGTCCAGGCCAAGAATATTGGCCGCGATGTTCATGGTGATGCTGCCGTGCGAGGGGTGATTTTTCGGCACGCCCGGCATCAATTTTAAAAACAGCGGTTCAAGAAAACGTGACAGCCATTGCACCATGCCGGCACGTTCAGCGATTTTGAAAAAGCCTAACCACAGCGCCAGCACACCGATTAGGCTGATGGCGATTTCCACGCTGAGACCGGCCATGTCGAAGGTGGACTGGATTAATGCAGAAAAGATTTCGGACTGGCCGTTGATCAGCCATTGATAACAGGCGCTTAAAAAAGAAACCGCAAAAAAAGCAAACCAGAGGTGTGTGAGCATGGCGCTATATTGACATAACGCGGCGTTTTTTTATATTGCTGCAGGCCTGGTCAAAGTGTTGGTTGATTGTAATTACGGGGTCGGAGTCAAATTATGCCGGGAGTTGTTGTTTTAACGAGAGGTTAATCTATTTGACTCCGACACGGTGCTTGATTTTAAAACGAAGGGCGGGCATTGCCCGCCGTTACAGGTATTGCCCGGCACATTGTCGGGCAGTGCCCGAGCTACAGAAATTAATCGTTGATGCGATTAATGATGTCGATGATGGTGTCGGCATCCTGTCTCACCAGAAAATGTGAGGTTGGTGTGGTGAAGGTGGATGAGCGACCCTGTAGCGCCGGCACGTTGTTCATGTTCTGGCTGTAGCCGGGCACGTAATAATCGCCGGTGGCACCGTTGTTGTTGAGGCGGATGATGGAGCTGTAGGCAATGTCGGGATGCAGCTGGTTGTTGAGCCAGTACAGCATGTTGCCCGGCTCGGGGCGGCGCAGGTCGATCATCAGGCCGCGTGAGTGTTTCAGTGCGTTGTAATCGCTGCCGCCGACAAAGCTTTTCACCATGTTAAACGGGCCGTGGTTGGCGGTGATGTCCAGCGCCTGATCGGCGCGACCGGTGCCGAGGTGTGGTGAGGCGATGGTGATCAGTGCCTTGATGTTTTTTGGCTGATGGTGAACCAGTGCCATGCGTGCCACTACGCCGCCGGCGGAATGGCCGACCAGGATAAGTTTTTCATCCGGGTGTTTTTGCTGGATGATGTCGATGATGTTTTTTAAAACATCGGCCTGCACCATCACCGGTGCCTGTGAAGGCAGGGTGGCGACGTAGACCAGATTTTTCGCGTCTTTATAATCGGTAACATATAACACCGGCCCTTGCGGGCTGCCGCGAAACATGCCGGCGCGCGCCCAGCCTTTTTTAGCCAGCTCATCGTTGATGCCGGATTTTTCCCAGGAGTTGGCATCGCCCAGATAACCGTGGATCAGCAGCATCACATCGGCCCGTACCGGCGCGCTTAAAAACAGCAGGAGGCTGATAAGTAATTGAATCCGTTTCATGTGTTAATCACTGCGTCGAGAAGATTGTTTTGACGTTAGAATACCGTCATCGTAAGTATTTTAAAATGATTTGTATCATGGATGGTAGAGTTTCGTCGCATCATTTACTGTTGCGATTTTGTCATCCTGACCGAAGCGCAGCGTAGTGGAAGGATCTTGAGTACCGTATCATGCAAAATTCAAGATCTTTCCATTACGCTACTGCTCCAGTCAAGATGACAGTGTTTGGTTGATGAGTGATAGTGATTATAGAGACAGGATAAAGAGTGAATAAAGTTAAATTGATCAAGGCGCACCAGCAGGCGTTGAGTGAATGCCGTTTATGCCCGCAGATGATTCCGCCGGTGGTGATGGGGCAGCCGGTAGCATCGGAAATTTTACTGGTGGGGCAGGCACCCGGTGACAAAGAAGGCGGGTTGGGTCGGCCATTTGCCTGGACTGCCGGCAAGACCATGTTCAAATGGTTTGAATCAATTGGTGTGGTTGAAGATGATTTTCGCCGGCAGGTTTATATGTCAGCGGTATGCCGCTGCTTTCCCGGCAAGAACCCGAAAGGTGGCGACCGGGTGCCGGATAAAATCGAGATAGCCACCTGTTCGCAGTGGCTGAATAAAGAGATTGAATTACTGCAGCCGAAGCTGATCATCCCGGTGGGCAAGCTGGCGATTGCGCAATACTTGACGGTAAATAAACTGGTGGATGTGATCGGCAAAAAATTCGAGCTGACCATGAACGGGGTTGATGTGGAGATGATTCCGCTGCCGCATCCGTCAGGCGCGTCGACCTGGCATCGTATGTCGCCGGGGAAAGAGCTGCTGGCGCAGGCGCTGGATTTACTGGCGCAGCATGACAGCTGGAAAAAGCTTGAAAAAGAAATATTGTCCACAGATGAACGCAGATGAACGCAGATGTTTTTTTGCTTTCGCCTGCGGCGATGCAAATAATAAACGCTTCTATTTGTGTTTATCTGCGTTCATCTGTGGAAGCAGTATTTTTTAATGATGCCAGTGCGTGCCTTTGGTCGAATCGCTTCGGCTGCCGGGTGTAGCATATGGTTCCTGCACCAGCAGTTGCGAGATGACATCGGGCGGCAATGGTTTGCCAAATAAAAATCCCTGTGCTTCGCTGCAATCGATGCCGCGCAGATATTCCAGCTGCGCCTGTGATTCAACACCTTCTGCTACCACGTTCAGGTTCAGGCCTTTTGCCATGGCGACAATGGTGTTGATGATGGTGTTGTCGTCTTTGTTGATGCGGCTTTCCTTGAGGAAAGTGCGATCAATTTTCAGGGTCTGTATCGGCAGTTTATGCAGATAGCTCAGCGAGGAGTAACCGGTGCCAAAGTCGTCGATGGCGATGGTGATGTCGTGGTTGCTTAATTCTTTCAGCTTGCGAATCACGCTGTCCATGTCGCTCATGATGGCGTGCTCGGTGATCTCCAGTTCGATGCAGTGGCCGGGCACGTTGTAGTCTTTCATGATGCTGACGATGTTTTCAACAATGCTTTCTTCCATCAGCTGGCGTGCGGAAATATTGATCGACATGCGTATTTCGGGCAGGCCGGAAGCGCGCCACTGGCTGAGTTCCTGACAGGCGCTTTTGATTACCCAGTAACCGATGTCGATAATCAGCCCGCTTTCTTCAGCGAAGGGGATGAATTCGGATGGTGAAACTGCGCCGTGTTCTGGATGGTCCCAGCGTAGCAGGGCTTCGACACCGACAATTTCGCCAGTACGTAAATTGACCTGCGGCTGGTATACCAGGTTGAATTCGTTGTTATCCAGCGCCTTGTGAATGCCGGTGTCCATCGAAAGTTTTTCGATGTAAGGCACGTTCATTTCGTTGGAATAAAATTGATAACCGTTTTTGCCCTGACCCTTGACGTGGTACATGGCGACATCGGCGTGTTTGATCAGGCTGTCCATGTCGGTGCCGTCCTGTGGGTACAGGGCAATGCCGATGCTGGCGCTGACATAAAGTTCGTGACCGTCAACATTAAACGGCTGTTTTAATGTGTCGGTGATTTTGTTTGCCAGTTTGCTGGCATCTTCGTGGCCATCGTGCAGCTTTGGCAGCATCAGGGTGAATTCGTCGCCGCCGAAACGTGCCAGTGTGTCGGCCGCACGGATGCATTCTTTCAGACGCATGCTGACCTGTTGCAACAGCTCGTCGCCAATCATGTGGCCGAGGCTGTCGTTGATGTTTTTGAAACGGTCGAGGTCGAGGAACATCACTGCCAGTTTTTCATCATCGCGTTTTGCCTGGTTGATGGCCAGGCTGAGGCGGTCGCGTAATAGTGCGCGGTTGGGTAACTTGGTGAGCAGATCGTGGTAGGCCTGAAAGTTGATGGTCTCTTCGGCGATCTTGCGTTCGGTGACATCTCGCGCTACGCCGTAGGTGCCGGTGTAGCTGTTTTTGCTTTCGCTCTCGGCGGTGTACATGCCCATGGCGCTGAGTTCGATGGGCAGGGTACGATTATTAAAGTGACGTGACTTGCCGTCGTCCTTGCACTTTAAGCGCAGTTCGATATTTTTTGCTGCACGGGTGCCGATGCGGCGTTCATTGAAAGCATATTTTGCCTGTTCCATGTCATCGTGATGCACCAGGAAGGAATAATGTTTACCGACGATTTCTTCCTTGCTGAAACCGAGCAGGCTTTCGATGCGCTCATTAATAAAGGTGAAATGACCGTCGCGATCCAGAATGTAAATGATGTCCGGTGAGGTGTTGACGATGTAACGATGCAGGCGCTCGGATTCGGATAGCTGCTGCTGCATAAAAACGTTCTGCTTCTGCAGGCGCTTTTCTTTTAATGCGTTATTGATGGTGATGATCAGTTCATCGGTGGCATACGGTTTGCGCAGAAAATCATACGCGCCCTGGGTGCAGGCATTTTTTGCCGCTTCGAAGGAGGTTTCGCCGCTGACAATGATGACCGAGGTGTCGATGTTGTTGGCGTTGATGTGATCCATGACATCGTGCCCGTTGACATAAGGCATGTGCAAATCCAGCAGCACCAGGTCGTAATCATTCTGGTTGAGCTGGCAGATTGCTTCCTGACCGCCAATGGCGATATTGGGATTGAAACCTCTGATGGCGAGTAGATCTTTTAAACTTTTGAGTACTACGGGGTCGTCGTCTACGACGAGAATTTTCTGCTCATTGATGCTCATTTTTTCACTCTGCTGGTGTAAGAGTGCCCGACTCTTACTTTATAATTTTAATTAGCACGTTCCAGAGTGTGCGTTTTTTTATCATTTGTTTTTATCTTTCAATTATTTAGGTAGCAGGATGTGAAAGCTGGTGCCTTTATCGCTACTTCTGCAACTGATCGATCCATGTAATTCGTTGACCAGGTTTTTGACGATAGTCAGTCCCAGTCCAGCGTGGTCATCGCCTTTGGTGGAATCCACCGGTGAAAACAGCTGTGGCAGGATGTCTATGTCTATGCCAGGTCCGTCGTCTGCGACTGACAGCTCGATGTGCTGTTTGCCGTCGACGTTTACATAGTCCTGAGTGTAGACCATAAGTTGGCCGTTTGCAGGAAGTGCCTCAACAGCATTTTTAATGAGGTTGGTATAGATCTGTTTGAGGGCGTTGGCGTTGCTTTGCAGGGTGGTAATTCGCTCGTCCAGGTCGAGTGAAATCTGGATATTTTTGCTGGCGAAGAGGGAAGTCTGGAAAATGTGGGTGAGGTCGGCAATGATGGCGTTGAGGTCGATTGGCGAGGTCGAGTCCGTCGGGCTCTCCTGCTCGGTCAGGCGGTTCAGGATCATGCTGATGCGTTCGATCTCGGACTTGATGGTTTCGACATCTTCCTGCGCGGGTTTATCGCTTTCCAGTTTGTAGCCGAGCACGCCCAGGTAGTTGTTCATGATGCTCAGTGGATTGCGCACTTCGTGCAGTACTTCGCGGATTTTCTGTTCCAGCTGGTGTGTTTGCTCGTTGTCGCTGAGCGAGGCTTTGCTGGCGGAGTTGCTGGCGCTGATGGTGTGTGCAATTTCGTTGACGAAGCGCATCAGCAGTGGCAGTTGTTTCCACAGGGTTTCGTACTGGGTTTTGTCGACACCGAGTACCAGCGTGCCGATGGCGGCGTTGTTCATCGTCATTGGCAGACAGATGATGCCGTCCTGCCCGGTAAAACCGACCAGTTGCCGGTCGACGATGGAGAGCTTGTTTAGTGTGTCCAGCGTGTCCGGATTAAATGAATGGCTGGCTTGTTTGTTTAGCAGGGCATCGGTGACCAGGCTGCGCCCAGCCAGCAAGGGAATGCTGATGTCGGCCAGCTGTGGTGGCTGGTGTTCGGCAGCAACGGCGTTAACCCGGTCGTTGCCTGTATCGTACAGAAACAGTATGCACTGACTGACACCAAACAGAATGCCGACATGTTGTGAGATGATTGGTAGCAGCTTGTTTTCTTCGTCGCCCGGATTACCGCTTAAGCCGCCGCCCAGGCCGCCGCTGCGTGACAGGTGCTGGTGGATGCCGTCCAGCAGAGCGATGTTTCTCACCTGTTCGGCCAGTTGCACCTGTTTGAATTCATCGCTGGCGTTTTGTTGTTTGGTTGTTTCGCCGTCCATGCCGTCGACGGCGAGTGCAATTTCCAGTGACTGGCTGATGTTCTCCAGCTGCGCCCGGGATTTTTCCAGCATTTCCAGCAACAGTGTTTTGTCCAGTCCGAGCAGGGTTTCGGCGGCATTAAAAACCGGCTGGTCTTCGGGTTTGAAGTAACTGCTGGTCAGCATGTTGGCGATGTTGATGATTTTTACCAGCGGGTGTGCGTCCTGGAGGTGTTCAACATTTTCGTGGTGGTACAAAACCGCGTCATAAACAAAGCTGTTGGCACCGTGTTTTTTCAGTAGTTCTGCACCAACCTGCTGGTGTGTGCATTCGAATTCGTCCAGTTCCAGTGTGTGAAAAATCTCATCTTCGCTCAACTGGGCGAAGGCGCTGGTGTACTTTTCCGGGTAGGTGGTTTCCAGCACCAGCTGGCCGATGTCGTGCAGCAGGCCGGTGGTGTATGCCTCCTCGATGTTGCTGTAATGGCATAATTTTGCTATCGACTGTGACACGGTGGCGCAATACAGTGAGTGCTGCCAGTGCTGTTTCAGGAAATCGGTGCGTTCCAGGCTGGTGCGTGAAAAGAACTGTTGCACGGTGGCGGTGACAGCGATGCTTTTAAGAGTGTTGATGCCCAGGTGTTGCAGGGCGTTTTCGATAGAAAGGCTGGCATCGGCCTGTGGTGCGGCGCTGGTGGTGCATTGCTGGCGGTAGCAGGCGGAATAAACGCGCGCGTATAATGCCGGGTCCTGCCTTAAAACATTGGCCAGATCGGTGAATGACGGGCTTTCATCGTGACAGATATCGAGCAGCTGTAACAAAACGTGCGGCAAACTGGGTAGTTTGTCCACATCCGCTTTTTGCAGAATTTGTTTTGCCTTTTGATTCATCTACTTTGTTACTGCCAATAGCTTCTGGTATCACAGACCACAGGTTGCAGGGGCGTTATTCGAAGTTTGTCCGGTGAGGCATGAGCATCGAAATTGGTACGCATGTACGTTCAGTTAACGATTATGCAATAATCATGCAAAATATAAATTATTCTTTATATTCAAATAGTTAAATAATGTGTCGCTTTTCACGTGTGTTAAAGTGTCAAAAAAGTTTACAGTGAAAAATCATCTTGTTTTTTTGAATCTTATCGGTTTCAAAGCCCAATAGATAGCAAAAGCTGATGCTTTTTCTGGCAATGGCGGCTGCTTTATAAATTCAGCTAAAAGCTTGATTTAAATTGTTATTCGCAGTCTAATGGTGGCGCACTGCTTTGGCTTTTATTGTGCGGTCAGGCGTTTTGATAACGTCGTGGGAAATGTAGATAATAATAAAGAAATTGAAACTTCAAAAAGACAATAACATTATCCTGAACGCGGCAGACAAATTCAGTCAGCACCGCGATGAATCGCTTTCCCCTTCTGCTCTGGCCAAACTTGATCTGACCCAGCTGGGTGAGCTTGCGACGGACATCCTTAATGACAAAAATCTTGAAGTCAGCAAGGTGCGGCCTTTTTTCTGGTCGCTGGTCGAGACTTATGTTGACCGTTTTAATCTTTACCCCTTTGATGTCAACAAAGCGTTGTTCAGTAATCTGGAGCTGAATGATTATCCGGAAGAAACCGTGCTGGAGCTGGTTCAGCAGCTGGAATCACGGTTTGAAAAAGTTCATGGTCGGCCGTTGCGCAAACCGGCGCAGGGTTTATGCGTGCCGGATACGCTGGATGATGAAATAAGAAATTTACGCGATACGCTTAAATATGCAGCGATGGTTGCTGAAAGTGATGACTGAATATGGCGTTTTGTAATTTTTGAATAAACCGTGATGGCGGCCCCGCTGTTGCAACTTTCGCCAGGATTTTTTCTTGGCATGATTTTTCTGGAAATATATAAAAAATAAAAAACAACTTGTTTATGAACGTGTTACCATTGTTCAATATTCTTGAACAAGATGGGTCTTGCTCGTCAGCCAATGAAAAAAGGTGATGGATGGAAAAAAAACAGATCTTGCAGCAGGCATTAAAACAGCTGAATTATTTACTTGAGGCTGAGCTGAAAACGGTGCCCGGTGAGGCGTTATTCAGAGCTTCGGGTTACGGTGTTAACAGCGATGGTCTGGCGAAAATAAGTAGTGATGAACTTGATTTGTCTTACACGGTTTTGTTGCAACCGTGGGCACCGCAAAAAGACATTAATGCCCTGATTGCACAGATGAAGGCGCTGCCATCGCCAGCGGTTTTGTTTGCTGATTTTATT